>CAZCEM010000030.1:0-12072 GCA_964497555.1 uncultured bacterium | reverse complement strand
GTCCTACCCGGTCGATGGAGCGGACATCGACAATGTAGCCTTGATACTCTTGCTGCAACGCCTTGCGAAGGCGGCTGGCAGCGTCGCGGCCTTCTCCGGTCAATAGGTATAGGGATTTTCCGTCGAGCGCCCGATGCTGAAAGAGCTTGGGATTATCAATGTCCGTCGAATTCAGGGCTTTTTGAAGAGTCTCCTCGGCGGCTTCGGTTTCAATTGCAACAAAACTGACGCCGAACAAGTCCGGCATGTTTTCTGGATCAATCTGGTCGTTGGGCACCACCCGCCAATTGCCCTCCGGGAGCGCTGTCTCAAGGCTGCTTCTGATCAAGGCTTCCGGCGGCTTAAAACGCGCTTCCTCGGCGAGTTGGACTATGACGTCTTCTCCTTCAGCGGAGCGGCTCATCTTCACTTCACCGCCGCTGAAGCCAATTTTATCCAGAATCGACCTCACCATCTCTTCATTAATAGCCGGCTTTCCCTCCGGTTCAGAGATCCTCATTTCGATTTTCAAGCCGCCTTTAAAGTCGATGGAGTAGTTTGGACCTCCATGTAAAACCAGTGAAATCAAGGCGATGAGGATGAGAATGCCTGAAAAGGAAAGGGCGACATACCGCTTGCCTTGAAAATCGTAGCTGGTCTTTCCGAATATCTTTAACATCTATCAGCCCTCGCCTCAAATGCTCAATTTAGTCAAAGTGCGTCGGCTGTTGATGTAATCAAATATCAGCCGTGTTACAAAAATCGCGGTGAACATACTCGCGGTGATGCCGATGGAAAGTGTAACCGCGAAGCCTCGGATGGGTCCGGTTCCAAACTGAAGCAGCACCAGCGCCGCGATGAGCGTTGTCAGGTTGGAGTCGAGAATGGTGGTGAAGGCGCGGTCGTAACCGGCTGATATGGCGTGCCAGACGGTCTTGCCAGTCTCAAGTTCCTCCCTGATGCGTTCAAAAATCAGCACGTTGGCGTCCACCGCCATGCCAATGGTCAGTATGATGCCGGCAATTCCAGGCAGCGACAGACTCGCCCCCATGCCCATCGCGCCGATGAATGCCAAACCGCCGAAGATCAACAGGACGTTCATCAGAAGCGCCACATTGGCGATAATCCCGGACATGCCGTAGTAGATGACCATGAAGATAATCACCAGGATCATTCCCACAATGGCGGAAAGGGTGCCTTTTCGAATCGAGTCGCGTCCTAAGCTTGGTCCCACGGTGCGCTCTTCCTCTATGACCACGGTGGTTGGCAGGGCGCCGGCACGGAGCACAATGGCGATATCGTTGGCCTCATCGACGTTGGCTGAACCTTCGATTATCGCGCGTCCGTCGGGGATCTTGGTGCGGATGGACGGCGCCATATACACTTTGTCATCGAGCACTATCGCCAGCCTCTTGCCGATGTTGGCTCCGGTCACCCGGGCGAACTTTCGCGCTCCGGCCCGGTTCAAGGTTAAGGAGACAATCGGCTGCCCGGCGGTGCCGGGATTGTTATAGCCCTGTGAAATATCCACCCGCGCGTCCGAGAGACCGGAACCGGTCAATTCCGGCTCCTCCTTGACCAGATAGAGTAAGGTGAACGATTTTCCGCCCACTTCATCAGGTTTGGCGCCCCATACAAATTTGGTGTCTTCGGGAAGGAGCTTATCGACAGTTGGCTCAGCCAGTATTGAGCGAACCTGCCGTATATTTTCCGCCGGCACCGCAATGTCGCTGCGAAGGCCTCTCAACAATGAGGAGAAAGGCGTGCTGCTGGTTTCAGCCACCGTTTCAGTGTCGCTCTTGCCGGTATCAGTAATCAACTCTTCGGACAGATTCAACGCGGCTTCTCCGGTGTCAGACTTGGCTGCCGCCGTTGCTGTGTCGGGCTTGACGGATTCCGCTTCAGCCTTTGCCGCAGTGTCCGCTGCGGCTTTGTTTTCATCCACAATCTTGAATTCGCCATCGGCTTCAGGAGGCTTGCCCGCAGCGTCGGTGCTGGCAGCCATTTGGGCGTCGATGTCGGTTATAAGCTTCTGAACCTTTTCGCCTTCTTCGAGCAGGTTGAACTCCAGGAGAGCGGTTCGTCCGATCAAGTCCCGCGCGCGCGCTGGATCCTGGATGCCCGGCAGTTCCAGTATAATGCGGCGCACGCCCTGTTTTTGGATTGTCGGCTCGGAAACGCCGAATTGATCGATGCGGTTGGCGAGAATCTCGCGGGAACGATTGATTGCGTCATCAGCCTGTTTAGACAGGGTTTCCAGCACTACATTATCCGATTCTCCCGCTTCTCCGAAATACGTCGAAAGCGGCGTTTCAGCGTTCCGAAAGGCCTCTCGAACCACATCGGTGAAACTGAGGGAGGGATTGTCAGTTGTCTGGCGCTCCACGCTGGCGAGAATCCGGTCCAGCTTGGCGTCCTTGACCCGAGCCATGTTTCTCAGCAGTTGAACCAAATCCACTTCCAGCACCAGGTGCATGCCGCCCTGCAGGTCCAGACCGCGCTTGATGGCTCGTTTCCGATATTTAAGCGCTTTGTCCTGCAGCTTGACTTGAAGGTACTCGATTTCAGCTTGGAGTTTAATTCTTTCATCATCGGACAAACCAGGAGTCTCGGTCAATTTGTCACGCAGGATGGCTTCGTCCTTGGTGAGATTCTCAATGACGAAAGCATAAGAGACGCCAAGTTTTTCAGCCAATACCGTGGCTTTCTTCTCTTCGACTCGGCGAACAAACTCATATTGCACGGTGGGCAGAAGATAGAAAATCGTCGCGAGCAGAACTAACGCGACGAGGATGACGCGAGGTGTGAGTTTTTTCGGTTTCATGCAGTTTGTCCTGGTGCTTTACTTTTGCTCAATCTAAAAATATATTTTTAATTAAGCCGTATGTCAACAATTTTATACGCTGGCTGGTTCCCCGAAACTTTAAAGCCAATCTCTTGCAACTTTTAGCACTCCTTCCGGAGAAATCCCTTTCAGGCAATCCAAGCTGCCGAATTTTGGACAGTGATGACGACCGTGGTCAGTGCAGGGTCGGCACCATAGCGAAATTTGGGCTGTTCTGCAGGTTTCCACCGGCGGGGCGAATCCAAACTCAGGGACGGTCGAACCATAGATGATTATCTGACGAGTGCCAACCGCGGTGGCGATGTGCGCGGGAGCGGTGTCGCCGCTGATGATGAATCTCGCGCGACTCACCAGCGCCGCGGACTGCATTATGTTGAGCCGACCGGCAAGACATGTTTCAGGACGGCTCACAATGCGGACGCACAGATCCCTATCCTCTTCGCCGCCGATAGCGGTTACCGGTAATCCATGCTCACGTTCAAGAAGCTGAGTCAAACGACGGTAATGCTCTTCCGGCCAGCGCTTGGTGAACCAAACCGAGCCGGGGGCGATGACTGCGAAGTTTTCGTTTTGGAGGCTTAAATCCCTCAGAAAACCGTCCACAACCTGAAAATCCTCCACGGACGGCTGTAATTCCGGCAGACCGGTATCGGCTGTCTCAATCAGCGGATTTAAGATTGAAAGGCTGCGTCTTCCTTCATACAGATTACGCTGATAAGGTTGACGATGAGTGTGAAACCAAGCCCCCGAACCGCGTTGAAAACCGATTCGTACGGGGATCACCGCGGTAGATGCCAGTCGCCCGCTGCGCCAGGAGCGATGCGGTATCAACGCCAGGTCATAATGTGCATCTTTTATGACAGCAGCGGTCTTCTCCCAAGCCTCCTTCAATCTGGTTCTATCCCGCTTGTCAATCGTCAACAGCCGTTCAGCCCAAGGCTTCATTACGACGGCAGTCTGAGGCAGGGTCAGGGTGTGAAGTTCAGCACGCGGAAACGCCTGCTTAAAAGCGCGAGCGAGCGGCGTGGAGAGGATGACGTCGCCCAGAAAGGCGGTCTGAATCAGCAGCGCGTGTCCGCCGGATTCCAACAGCCTGTCATGAAGTTCCTCCAAAGGTTGATTCCGGGCGCTCATCGGGATAGGCTCAGAATCTGAAGGCAGCGTTCCAACACCGTCTCCGGTGTAAGATTCTCCATGCAGCGGCAGGATGAGAATTCCCCCGGAACGCATCGGTGGCACAACGGCAGGTCTGGCTTCAGCGCTCCTTCCGGCTGCCCGTAGGGTCCCCAGCGTTCCGGCAGACCGTCCGCGACGGGGGCATATAATCCCAACACCTTTGTTCCCAGCGCCGCCGCCAGATGCAAAGGCCCCGTGCTGTTGCTGAGCACCAGCGCCGCTCGCCGCAACAGGCAAGCCAATTCGACGAGGTTAAAGGCGTCGGCGAAGTCGAAATGAATGCCTCCCGCGACATGCGCCGTCAACGCCTTCTCTGCTGCTCCGCCGGTAACAACAACCGACTTCCCGGTCACCTTTGCGAGCAGGTTCGCCAGCGTTCGGAAATGGTCCGCCGCCCAGTTGCGGGCGGATCCGCCGCTGCCGGGATGTATTAAAAGGAAAGGTCGTCCTACGTCAAGCCCGCGCTCGCTTAGCAGCTTATCGACGCGCTGCTCAGCTTCGACCGGTAGATTGAAAGGGGGGAAGCGGGGAGGATATTCAGAGGGATCGAAGCCGGCGAGCAACAGGTTTAGATCCGCTTCATGGAGGGAAGCGCCCCGCCGACGGATGTTGATCCGTTGGTTAAACAGCGCTGAATACCAGCGTCGCGCGGTGCCGATTCGTTCTGGTATGCCCGCGCGGAACAGCGTCAGGGCGTTGGGCAGGGTAGGGCGGAGGCAGTAGGCTGTTTTCAAACCGGCTTGCCTTAGCGGTGTCACCAATGCTTTGGATTCGTTGTCAGGTGCGGCAAAGACGCGGTCGATTCCCTCGACGCATTGAATAAGCAGCGCGGTGTCAGGGGAGACCCAGAAGCTGAGTTTCTGATTTGGATACTTTTGTATCAGCGCGGTCACCGTCGGCAGGGCGAGAAGTGCGTCGCCGAGCCGGTCGTTTCGGACCACCAGCAGTCCTGTGGATTGGCTCAACGAACGGCACCAGACGGTTCCACTGCATCCTTAAGGCGAGGAATCCCAGCGAGAAAGTAATCGCGCCACTTTTCAGCGGCGTTTCGTAACATTGTGGCAGTGGTTTGGAAGTGGATTTCGGTCAAGCCGTAAGGGTCGGATATCTCCGACTCGCCAACCAGCTCCCCGAAAAGCCGGATTTTATCGGGATCGATGAGAAAGTTTGCCTGAATAATTTGAGCGTGATATGGTTCCATAACCAGTATCAAATCAGCGGTCTCAATCATATCGAAGTCGAGCTCCCGCGCGACGTGGTCTGACAAGTCCACACCCCAACTTTTTCCAATGGCAGCCATCTGCGGGGCTGCGAGGTTCCCCGGCGGCGCCGAGGTCCCGGCTGAGGTGACGCGAATGCCGGATTCCTCTGGCCTGCCCAAGGCATGTTGGAGCAGTCTCTCAGCGAGCGGCGAGCGGCAGGTGTTGCCAGTGCAAACCACCAGAACCTCGAGCGGTTTTTCAGTCTCACTAAGGACACGCGAGATACGGTTCACCCAAGGTCCTTCGCGCTGTATAGTGAAGGGACGGGAGCGGAGATCGACCACCGAGGTAGCTTGACGAAAGGCGGTGGGTCCGCTGTCAACCGCGAAATCCACCTCATCAATAATAGCGGGCAGGATGTCCTGAAAGGTGAAGGGCGGATGTTCGCCGTGTCGGTTGGTCGAAGTCGCCCAGAGCGGCCGGTCGAATTCAGCAATCACGTCCCCTAATATCCCCTCCGAACATACTCGAACCCCGAAACCGTGTTTGGGATAGAGAAAATCTTCGGAAATCCCCTTTTTAAAGGGCAGAATAAGCGATACCGGCCCCGGCAGCAGATTGCTGATGACCTTCTCCCGCGCGAAGTCGAAACCGCCGTACCAATCACGCAGCGCGGCCACCGACTTGCATACCACCACGAAAGGTATAATCCGCTGACCCTTAATCTGGTTTAAATGCTCGTAGGCTTCATGATGGAACGCCTTGGAGACTAAGCCATAGACGGTATCGAAGGGTAAAATACCCACCCCGCCGCCATGCAGCAGTTTCACGATGTCTGAGACCGCTTCCGGTGGAAGCTGACCGTTTTTAGCGCGAATGACTGTGCTCACCAATCGCTCGTGAGTTTGTTAATCAGGTTGGTGGTGATATCGTCCAAGGCCTTTTTCAAGCCCTCATTGCGGCTTTCAAGGTTGCTCTCGCTGTACGGATAACTCCCAACGCCGGTGATTTGACCTTCCCATAAGGGTGTGGTGGAATCCGGCCGCCGCAGCTCAAAGGCTGCGGTTATCCGCACCTGATTTTCGGTGAGCACTTCAGAACTGGTATAACTCAGCGGGGCTTCCGTAAAGGAGACGATGCGTCCCGACAATAGGGCTTCCGCGGAGGCGCGGTCCGCCACCGTCAACGTCCGGTCGCTGAGCAGCTTGGACACAATGGCGTCAGTGAGGTTGTCGCCCAGCCCGAATTCCGGCGTTTGGTTGTCGATGGGTTCGACCGCGATGCTCTTGATGCCGCCAATGCCTTGACCGGTGAAGGTATAAATCCCGCAACCGGAAAGAAGCATCATAGCAGCAATAAAAATCGACCGCCGCGACACTCCGAACATCATTTGATTCCGTATTGTTTCAGTTTCCGATACAAGGTGCGCTCGCTAATGCCTAAAGCCTCGGCTGTCAAGCGTCGATTGCCGCCGAATTCCGTCAACAGCTTTTTAATCTGAGTCTTCTCCATATCTTCTAATGATACGGGTGCGCGAGGGTGCTCGCCATTGGCTTCTGAGGTGTGATTAGAACTTTCATCGGCTCTCCGCTCAATTTCGACTGGCGCATAGGGTATAATCTCTTCGGTATCGCCGTAGGGAACTTCCATCGCCCGTTTGTAACCGCCGACGAAACCCATCTGGACTAAGCCCTTAAGGACGTTCAACTCATGCTTAATATCCAGGAGCGTGCGATAGACCAGCTCGCTGTCAGGCGCGGGATGAGGGTGGATCGCCAGCGCGGGCAGCCTCGATTCCTCGCGGGCGCTCCCCAGGCGGTGCAATATATCTTCAGCGGTGATGGCATCCCCAGGCGTCAAAGCGATGAGGCTCTCGATAAAATTCTTCAGTTCCCGGACGTTCCCCCGCCAGAGGTTTCGCACCAGGATTTCCATGGCTTCCGGCTCAATCCGAGGCGTACGGCGGTTGTTGCGCTGGGAAAAATCCCGCGCGAATCTGCGCGCCAGCGAGGGGATGTCTTCCGGACGCTGGCGCAGCGGCGGGACGTTGATGGTGACGGCGTTCAAGCGGTAATACAGGTCCTGCCGAAAATTGCCCTTCAGCACCTCATCGCTGAGTTCGCGATTCGTAGCAGCGATGATGCGCACATCCACTTTAACTTCCCGGCTCCCGCCCACTCGAACAAAGGTGTTGGTCTCCAGCACCCGTAGTATCTTTACCTGCACCGGCAGCGGCATTTCACCGATCTCGTCCAGGAACAGTGTACCGCCGTCAGCCATCTCGAAGTAGCCCTTCCGACGTTGGTCGGCCGAGGTGAATGAGCCTTTCTCGTGCCCGAAGATTTCGCTCTCGAATATGCCCTCCGGAATCGCGCCGCAGTTCAAGACCGTCAAAGGACCCTGGCGGCGGGGGCTGAGTTCGTGTATGCCCTTGGCGATGAGTTCTTTGCCGACGCCGCTCTCACCGGTGATGAGCACAATCACGTCGCTGGGAGCGACCTGTCGAACCAAATCCTTGATACGCTGCATGGCGGACGATTCGCCGACGATCAGATCCAGGGGAGACATCTGTTTAAAAAGGAAAATCCTTTAAATGTGAGATTGCTTCCCCCCACTTTCGCGAGGGTTGCAATGACGAGCGTGTTTACTGTCCGATCCAACCGCCGATGTCGCGTCGGAAGAATACATCTTCGAAGCGGACTTGCTCGACGCCGGCATAGGCGCGTTGAACCGCTTCTAAGTGATCCCTGCCAATGCCTGTTACCGCCAGCACCCGTCCGCCACCGGTAACAAGGGTGCGGTCTTGGTGGGTTGTCCCAGCATGAAATATGACCAGGTTGTCTGTCTCGACCGGCAGCCCTTCAATGGGCATTCCTTTCTTGTAAGATCCCGGATAGCCGTTGGCAGCGGCGACGACCGTCGCGGCGTAACGTCCAGCGGAGAGTTTGCGCCAGTCACATGCCTCCAGCCCTTGTTCATTTATAAACCGTCCTAAACACCCCTCAGCCACCGCCAGGAACAATTCGAGGCCGTCAACCTTCAGCAATGGCAGCACCGCCTGAGCTTCCGGGTCGCCGAAGCGGCAGTTGAACTCCAGCACCCGCGGACCCTGGTCGGTCAGCATAATGCCGGCGTAAAGGCACCCTTGGTACCGGACGCCTCGTCCTGCAAGCTGGCGCAGAATCGGCGGATACACCTGCTCTGCAATATTGCTGACCTGTTCGTCGCTGACGTCGTCCAGCGGCGCATAAGCGCCCATGCCGCCGGTGTTTGGACCCTGATTTCCGTCGAAGGCTCGCTTATAATCACGCGACGGCGGCAGCAACAGGTAATCTTCGCCATCCACCAGCGCCAGTAGAGACATCTCGGGGCCTGTTAGGCGTTCTTCGACCAGGATTTCATGTCCTGCGAATCCGAAGACCTTGCGCAGCAGCATGGCTTCAGCGGCGTTGATGGCTTCGTCGCGCGTGCCGCAGACGATGACGCCTTTGCCTGCAGCCAGCCCGCAGGCTTTTATCACTAACGGTGCTTCGCGCTTGGCGATATAGTCTTTGGCTTGGTCAACGCTTTTAAAAACCGCGAAATCAGCCGTTGGAATGCCTGCTTCGCGCATTAGAACTTTGGCGTAGGCCTTGGAACCCTCAATCCAAGCCGCGGCCGCTGAGGGACCAAAGACCATCCCGCCCCGCCGCGTTATCGCATCCGCCAGCCCCGCCACCAACGGGGCTTCGGGACCGATGACGGTCAGGTCGATGTGGTTTTTGATTACCCAGTCGGCGGTCTCTTCGAGGAGGTCGGGATTAAGCGGGACATTTTCTCCCAGCGCCGCAGTCCCGCCGTTGCCGGGCGCGCAGAAAACCTGCGGCTTTAACCGGCTGCGATGGCAAGCCCACGCCAGCGCATGCTCCCGCCCGCCCGAACCGATGACCATGACGTTCATTCTTCTATCTCGCAGCCTGATAAAACCTCGTCCACAGTAATCAGCTTGATGGTCGTAGTCTCTTCAGACTCCAAACGACTGACTTCACCGATTGCTCCGCGAGTGAAACTGATGCCGACTATGAACCCCTTTGACTTATCGAGCCTTTTCATCGCAGCGTAAATGTTATCGATGACGCTGCGTCCGACATGTTCCGATTTCTTTATCTGGACTGGATACTGCTTGAAATAGGTGAATCCGTCGATGCCAAGGTCGGCAGTCTTTCGCGGTGAAGCATAGCAGTGCAGCTTTTTAAGCATCCAGGTCTGAAAGTCGAACGGTTTCAACCTTAATGAATCCTCGACGGTCGTCGGCATCCCTATCACACGAGATGTCTCAACACCTATCCGGCTCAATCGCTCTTTGACCAACTCAATGGCGGTATATGAAATGTCAACGCCAATCCATTTGCGATTGAGTTTTTGCGCTACAGCCAGGGTGGTCCCGCAGCCGCAGAAGCAGTCCAACACCATATCGCCTTCCTTGGATGATGCTTTAATGATGCGCTCCAACAGACGCTCCGGCTTTTGGGTGGGATAACCAAGTCGCTCCTTGGCCGATGGCATTACGGGTTGTATGAGCCACACGTCATCCGGATGTTTTCCCTCAGGATGTGGTTCATATTTATCATAAACGCGATTTCCTCGGAATGCCCTGGCTTTGTATTTTAAACGCTCCTCGGTTTCTGGAGAGTAAGGAACACGCACTTCATCCGGATAAAACCTAACGCACTCAGATTTGCTGTAGTAGTATATATTGTCGTGTCTTCTTCCGAAGTACTTTTTGGATACCCCTCCTCCGCGATAATACCAAATGATTTCATTTTGAAACCGGTTCGCTCCGAACACTTTGTCCATCAACAACCTGATTCGATGCGATGCGTGCCAGTCGCAATGAACGTAGATGGAGGCGTCATCCTTCATCACCCGCCTGAGTTCGCGCAGCCGTACTTCCATAAACGCCACATAGCTT
This sequence comes from uncultured bacterium, assembly GCA_964497555.1. Classification (GTDB taxonomy): domain Bacteria; phylum Electryoneota; class AABM5-125-24; order Hatepunaeales; family Hatepunaeaceae; genus CAZCEM01. Next base: position 1,919 of record CAZCEM010000030.1, on the reverse strand, counting down.
TCGATTCCACCTTCCCAGGTGTCTTCAAACGAACGCCGCTCAGCTTCATCGCCCCAGATGACGGCGTATTGGCGGTTGGAGAAGAAGGGCGGATCGATGTAAACCAGATCCACGCAGTCATCAGGGATATACTCGCGGAGTGTCTCCAGATTATCGCCGCAGAAAAGGGTGTTTTCAAAATCCATGCTCTTTCACTCCTTTGCTCTTACAGACGAATCCCCTTCAGCTCCAAGATATTATCGCGGAGTTCAGCCGCGCGCTCGAATTCCAGCGCCTCCGCGGCGTTAGCCATCTCGCGGGTGAAGCGCTCGATCAAGGCTTCCCGCTCCTCATCTGACAACAGGTCGCGGGAAATCTTTAACTTCGGCGCCTCTTCTTTAGCTCCAGCGGCAGTGGTCTGGATCATGATGTCTTCCACACTCTTGCGGATGGTTCGCGGGGTAATGTTATGCAGCCTGTTGTACTCTTCCTGCGCTTCCCGGCGGCGGTTGGTCTCTTCTATCACCAACCGCATCGAATTTGTGATGTTATCGGCGTAAAATATAACCTTCCCCGAGACGTTTCGCGCGGCGCGGCCGGCGGTCTGGAGCAGGGAGCGGGCGCTGCGCAGGAAACCCTCCTTGTCAGCGTCCAGTATTGCCACCAACGACACCTCCGGCAGGTCCAAACCCTCCCGCAGCAAATTGATGCCCACCAGCACATCGAATTCCGCCAGGCGCAGCCCCCTCAGAATTTGCACCCGCTCCAAGGATTCAATTTCGCTGTGCAGGTAGCGGACCCGGATTCCGGCTTTGGCGAGGTACTCGGTCAAGTCCTCCGACATGCGCTTGGTGAGAGTGGTAACCAACACCCGTTCCCCGCGACCGACGACGGTCTGGATTTCCTCGATGAGGTCGTCAATCTGGTTGGAACTGGGCCGTACCTCAATGACCGGATCCGTCAAGCCGGTGGGGCGGATAATTTGCTCGACCACCACCCCTTGAGAGTGCTCAATCTCGTAATCAGCCGGCGTGGCGGACATGAAGATGGTCGGTCCGGTCTTGGCTTCCCATTCGGGCAGCGTCAAGGGGCGGTTGTCCAGCGCCGAAGGAAGGCGAAAGCCGTATTCCACCAACACCCGCTTACGCGACTGGTCGCCGCCGATCATGCCGCGAATCTGCGGCACCGCCACGTGCGATTCATCCACCACCGTAAGGAAGCCTTCCGGAAAATAGTCCAGCAGCGTTGCTGGAGGCTCGCCGGCCTTCCGTCCTGACAAGTAGCGCGAGTAGTTCTCGACGCCGTTGCAGTAGCCTATTTGCGTTAACATCTCCAGATCGAAGCGGGTGCGCTGGTCGATGCGTTGGGCTTCCAGCAGCTTGCCGTCGGCTGTCATACGAGCGTGGATTTCCTGCATCTCCTGTCGGATGGCCTTAATCGCCTCGGCGAGGTTCTCCGGCGCCGTAATGAAGTGCTTGGCGGGATAAATCGCCGCCCGCTTGAGATTCTCCTGTTTCCTGCCAGTAAGGATTTCGAAGCGGGAGACTGCCCTTACAACATCCCATTCCAATTCGATTCGCACGCCATTGTCATCGTAAGCCGGATGCACCTCAATGACGTCGCCGCGGACGCGGAACATGGCTCGCCCGAAGTCGATGTCGTTGCGCGAATAATGAATATCGACCAGATTACGCAGGACATCCTGGCGGGAAATCTCCTGCCCCACCTCGACCACCAGCAGCTGCCGCCGATATTCTGCCGGCGAACCCAAACCGTAAATCGACGACACCGACGCTACTACTATCACATCGTCGCGTTCGAACAGGGAGGAGGTGGCTCGCAGCCGCAGCTTGTCAATTTCAGCGTTGACCGAAGTTTCCTTTTCGATGTAGGTGTCGGTCTGGGGGACATAGGCTTCCGGCTGGTAGTAATCATAGTAG
>CAZCEM010000029.1:0-12112 GCA_964497555.1 uncultured bacterium | reverse complement strand
TTTTCATCTTCCGTGGTGGGGAAGCCACCATGACAATTCCCGCGCAAGCGGGAATACAGCCCCAAATCCCTCTGGATTCCAGCTTTTGCTGGAATGATGCGTCTTCGACGCATTTTTTCAATGTTCAAAAGAAAATGCACCCCTTAATAACCTGCGCACTTTATGTCCTTGGGGTTCCTGGTGGTGAGTTTTCTCAGAGGGCGTTCACAGCTTCAATCCCGTTGAAGCTCCCAGCCGGACCTCCAGCGGTCGTCCTGTGAGTTCGGTTCGGTTGCCCAAGACCGCCCGGGAGAGCGTAACATCCTGAATCCGAGCTTGGTCGCCGATGATGGAGTTGCGCAGCACTGAATCCTTAACACAGGTCTTGGAACCGATGGAAACAAAGGGGCCCACAACCGAACGGATGATCTCCGAGCCGGCGCCTATGAACAACGGCGGGATGAGCACCGAATCGTCGGTATGAGGGCTGCGGATGGCGCTTCCATTTCGGCTGAGCAGATATTGATTGCAGTCGATTAAGGCATCGGGCGTGCCGCAGTCGAACCACTCGGAAACTGTAAAAACCTGCAGATCTTCGCCCGCCTCGACCAGCATCTGCAAGGCATCGGTGAGTTGAAATTCGTTCTTGACTCCCGACCCTCGCTGCATGGTGTTCTCCAGCGCCGCGCGCAGGGTGTTCCCGTCGCGGAAGTAGTACAAGCCCACCAGCGCCTGATTGGAAACCGCCTCGACCGGTTTTTCGATGAGGCGGGTCACCCGTCCGTCTTGAAGAACTGCCACCCCGAATTTGCGGGGATCGGCGACTTTCTTTACTCCCAGAGCTGTGCGTCCCGCCGATATCACCGCGGTCAGGTCAGCCTCGACGATGGTGTCGCCCAATATCACCACCGTTTCCCGATCACCAGGATCTAAGCCGAGATAGACCGCCTGACCCAGCCCCAGCGGTTTTTCCTGCAGCCGATAATCGATGGGAATCCGGTAATTATCGTCGAGATAGGTTTTAACTTGCTCCCGAAGATAGCCGTAGATGATAGTTATTTGATCGGCGCCCCATTCGAGCGCTTGGTCAACGATGAATCCCAGAATCGCTTTGCCGGCGACTGGCAGCAGGGATTTGGGCACCGTGTAAGTGTAGGGTCGAAGCCGACTGCCGTGTCCTGCCGCGGGGATGATGACCTTCAATCAAAAGCCTCCCTATCGGCGACTGAATTCGCTACCGGTCTTGTTTTTCCATCACCGTAGAATCGTCTTCGATCTCGGCGTCGTCCTCAACTTCGACGGCGCTGACTTCCAGCGTCGTTTTCAATTCTTCGATGGTCGGAATCAATGTCGGATTGACGCCTTTTATTCCCGCCAGGAAAAGGCTGACAAAATCCGAGACCAGCAGTCTTGAGAGCATCAGCTCGTACTGGTCGTTGCCGGCAGCAGGGATGGGGACGCAGGTGAATTCTTTTTTGGTCAGCAACTCCGCCGCCTTGCCCATCCCGTCGCGCAGATAAGCGGGGTCATATTGGTCCGCCAGCAGAATTATTGTCCATTCCTTCGGGTCAGCACCCGCGAGGCCTTCAATGGTATTATGAAGCCCTTCCGGCATCACCACCGTGAAGGCGGGATGCTTGGCGTTCTCGTTCAACTGTGCCGCCAACCGGCGCGCCGAGCCGGAGCAGCTCAGCGAGTACAGGATGAGCGCGTTCTTGCCCTTGAGGGCCTTGGCTACGGGCAGTGAAGCCTGTATTAGAGGGTGTTGGCTCGGATCTCCCTGCGCCAGACTGCCCGCAAGCCTGGAGGCGGCCGTCGTCAGCCGATCCTGAACGCTGCGGTTTAACACGTGCCAGCGCACCATCGCCGCCACCAACAATCCGAGCGACCAGCCTATCGCGGCTCGCGGCGAATAGCCCATGGGCATGCGCCAGACCGGCAGCGACCATTCCCAGCCTATGTGGGCCAAAGTTCCGCCGGAGGTGATGAAGATGTTGGATTTGAGCCCACCCATCACGCGATGCGCCAATTCCAGTATCTCTTTGGTTTCGCCGGAATAGCTGGATATAATGACGCCGCGTTTGTCGCGGGGTGGAATCGTCCCGCGATGCGCCATGACCTTTACTGCCGGAGCTAAGATGTCGCCCAGCAGATCTCCGGCTATAGCTGAACCACCAAGCCCCAGCAGATGGACGGCGGTGGAATCAATCGGTATCTCGCCTTCATTGTAGTTCTGAGAAGCCTTGAAAGCGCTTTCAACCTGGCGAGGCATCTCCAAAACCGCATCCAACATGCCTTCGCTGTCAATTGACCGCAGCTTTTCCAGAGCCGCCGCAGTATCAACCTGCGAAGCTACCTGTGGAGCTTCTTCCCAAATGCTCAAAATAGTTCCCCTTATTTCATAGGAGGCCGAACCGACGAAAAGCGGGTCTTCCCCCTTCTGTAACGCCGCCTTCCAAGCGGCTGTCAGTGCCTCGGAGCCGTCTGGAAGACGACGCTACGTCTGATAGTTTATGTCGCTGAACTGCGGTTTTCCTGAAAACAACCCCCGGTTCGAACTCGGATGGAGTCCGCAAGTCCGCCCTCCAAGGTGAAAGGCATTCTGCATCTCATTTCATATATGTAACCGGTTGTTTAAGCGTCTTCCCGGAAATGTCGATCGAGATAAAGTACGTCCCGGAGGGCAGATTCTGAGGCTGCCAAACAAAATTATGGCGCCCAGCGCTGAAATCCCCCCTGTAAATCGTTTCTATTAAATGACCCTGTCCGTCGGAAACCGAAACCGCGCCGCGGCCGTCTGCCAGCGTCTGGAATGACAAGCGGAGAATGGAGTTGAAGGGATTCGGATACATTTGGAGCAGGTGAAAATCATCCGCGACCGGGGCGGCAGGTTCCGGAACCGACAAGGGCACCACGGAATTGTGAAAGACTGAATTAGCGTCCCGCCAATGAATCCCATCGGTGGCTTGCACCGTCCAATGAAACGCCCCGCCTGAATCCAAATCAATCAATTGGCTCAACGACCGGACGGGGAAAGAGGTTTCCAGCAAGTCGCAAAACTTAACCGATTCGCCGTTGTCCAGGGACAATGTCAGCTTATATCGAACGGTGTCGCCGTCGGCATCCCGCGAGGCTTCCCAGGTGAACATGGTGTCGGGCGCGTCCCATCGTATCACCGCTCCGTCAGCCGGAGCGAGCAGGTCGAACGCTGCCGGTGGGTCCTGCACTGGAAGAACGAGTACCCTAAACGTATCCGACAGGGTTTCTCCTCTGGTGTTGCACGCCGAAAGGATAACTTGACTCTCGCCGTACCAATCTGCATTGGGCGCAAGGTAGAAATTTCCGTTGCGCTCGATGCGTGAGTGAAGATTAGGCGCGTTGACCCGGTAAGTCAAGCCGCGGTCGGAACTGAGATACAGCGTGTCAACGTCAGCTACCAGCCACTCAGGGTCATCTTCGTAAAGCGTGGTATCGGGTATATGCCGCACGAGCCGGAACACCGGATTCACGCCGGCGATGATGCGGAAGTTCAACTCGTTGGGATCCCAGGCATTGGACAGCGAGGTGATGACCGTGGCGTTAGCCCCAGTTTCCAAGGCGTAGAAAACAAAATCAACGCTTCTATTCCCATTGGCAGCCAGATTGAAGGAACTTGGCACAATACTCCAATAGCCGTTGCTGGTTTGAATCGCATCGACGACCAGTTCAGCGCTGCCGGGATTGCGGATGTTCAGGCGAATGGAGCAGGTGTCGCCATAGAAGATTTCGCCAAAGATAAGGTTGAGATCAATGCCCCACCAACCACCCCATTGTGGTTGTGCCCAATTTGTTGTTATGCGGGGGAACGCGACCTTATGCCCCGCCACCGGTACGGTGTATTCCAGGCGGGTGGGGTCGTTGGAGTGAAATATAAGATTCACAAAGTTGTGGTCATCTGGCGCATCCCGTCCCATCATGGTGACAACCACGCGCTGGTTGCGGTCCACGCCGACCTCGCCCTCTTCGCGGCTCAAAGTCAGCCAGTCATGGTCTTCAGGCTCGACAGTTACAGTCCATACCAGCACGGTGTCCGCGTCATTGCCAGAGGCATTGTCGATGCGAAGGGTGTCCCGAACCGGAAAATTATTGTTGGTCAACCCGACTTCAATGGTGCGGGGATGAACGTCGAAGTCCGGCCGGGCGGCGGCGTTGGAGAACGCCAGCAATACAACGACGGACACTATCGCCGCATTCGCAATGTTTCCAAGTATTGACTGAAACTTCATTTGACATCCCCCGGAGGTGACGTTTGGCTTTTAAGTCCACACCTAAGACCGCGGCGATGAGCCGTCAGCCTTTTAATGACGGTACAAAGCGCCGGCAGCCTTGCGTTTCTGAAGGTTGTCCAGCATGTCCCGCGTCATGGCGTCGAGGTCCCACTTCGGCGCCCAGTCCCACTCCTCGCGCGCCGCTGTATCATCCACCGACTTGGGCCAGGAATCAGCAATCTGCTGCCGATAGTCCGGTTCATAAGCGATGTGAAACTCCGGCATCACCTTGCGGATCGAATTCGCCAATTCCGCCGCGGTGAAGCTCATGGATCCGACGTTAAAATCGCTGTGGTGCTTCAAGCGCCTGAAATCCGCCTGCATGAGCTGAATGGTGGCTTCGATGGCGTCAGGCATGTACATCATGGGCAGACGGGTGTCGTTCTTCACGAAGCAGGTGTAACGGCCTTTGTCAACCGCTTCGTAGTAGATTGCCACGGCGTAGTCGGTGGTGCCGCCGCCGGGCAGGGTCACGTGGGAGATGATGCCCGGATACCGGACGCCGCGCACGTCAAGGCCAAACCTTCTGACGTAATAATCGCACACCAGCTCCCCGCAGACCTTGGTGACGCCGTACATGGTGGCTGGTTTCAGGACGGTTTCCTGGGGAGTGTTCTCCAACGGCACGCCCGGTCCCCAGACAGCGATGGAGCTGGGGACGAAGATGCGGGTCATGTTGTACTTCAGCCCCAGTTCCAGAACGTTCATCGTGCCGTTCATGTTGACGTTCCAGCACAACTGGGGATTTCTTTCGCCCACCGCTGACAGGATGGCGGCCAGGTGGAACACGGTGTCGATGTTGTATTTCCGTATAATATCCTCGAGGGAAGGAATGTCATTTATATCAGCGCAATGGAAGGGACCTGAATTCTTGAATTCTTCGCTGGGAGCGGGCTTGATGTCGGCGGCGACGACGTTTTCAGCACCGAAGCGACGACGAAGTTCCTCAGTCAGTTCGGTGCCGATCTGACCGACCGCGCCGGTAACCAGTATCTTCTTCATATCTCTGGTCAAAGGGAGGACTCCTTCAGAAGGGATTTCTCTTTTTAAAGGCGTTGATGACGCTGACAAAAGCAGAATAAGACGCGTTCTCGGACAGGAGTCATTTTGCGTTTAATCGAACGCTAAACGATTAAAAGAAAATGACCTCTGGCTGCCGCAGAGGCATTAGCCTAATAAGTTAAATCTCAGCCCCTGAATTGTCAAGGTAAATCGAGCAATAGAGCGTCTTCGGTTAAAGGTTCAGGCCTTCCGAAAGAAAATCGCTCCGATTGGTGAGGATCGCTCAAAGAGAGATTTCCCGTCCTTCTATCGCTAGATCGCAGTTGAGCGAGAGATTTAGAGAGCGGACATAATCCCGTGCTTCCGACAGCATCTGCTCGCATTGTTCGTCGTTGCGCTCAGGGTCGTGATGGGTAAGAAGAACCTGTCGGACGCCGCAGTCTCGAGCCAAATCGATGACTTCTTCATAGGAGGAATGTCCCCAGCCTCGATGGTTGGCGAGTTCCGAGGGCAGGTACTGGGCGTCGTGGATTAGGAGGTCGGCGCCGCGACAGAAATCCATGAGCTGGATGACGTTGTGTCCCCCCGGATATTCTCGGCCTATTTCATTGTCGGTAACAAACGCCAGCGAACGGCCGGAGTAATTGAAGCGAAAGGCGTAGCCATTGCCGGGGTGATTGAGGTTCAAGGTCAGGATTTCAACGCTGCCGATGAAGAACGGAGCCGGAAGCTCGTCAATGAATTTGAACTGGGCGCGCAGGTTATCGCGGTTGACGGGCGAGTAGCGATTGTCCTGGCGGTCGAAGATGTCCCTTTGGAGGACTTCCTGCGCCATGCGATTGCCATAAATGTCGATGACCTGCTCGGGATCGAAAGCCGGCGCGAAGAAGGTAAATCCGGAGAGGTGGTCCCAGTGCGAGTGGGTTAAAAGCAGGCAGATGGGCTTAAGCGGTTCCAGTCTCAGTTTATTGCCCAGCAAACGGATGCCGGTGCCGGCGTCAATTATTATACGGCGCTCTTCTTGAGTGGTGACTTCAACGCAGGTGGTATTGCCGCCGACTTTGACTGTGCCCGAACCGGGTGCAGAAATGGAACCCCTCGTTCCCCAGAGTTTGATGTTTATACCCATAGCCTGTTCTTGTTTGGAGGTGGCCTTTCAAAACAAAAACTTAATCAATTAAAGGCTGGCTGTCAATCCGGAAGCCCTGACTTTTTCGCCGGATTTCGCTTCCAGGCATACTCCAGCGTGCCGGTTCTTCCAAGCGATTTCAATGCAGCCGTCGCTGCCGTAGATCCAGACCGCTCGATCGGGGGGTGCTTCGATATAATTACGAGCGTGCTGGATTCTGGTTTGACCAGCCAAGGCTACCATTGAGCATTGTTCATCAAGGGAGCCATTCGGCAGGTCGGTGGCGAGGTTGCCGAAACGGTCGATGTACACCACCCGTCCAATGACCTCATCGCCTTGTCGCACTGGACGCGGAGGGGGAAAGGTGGCTTTCAGCGCTCCCGGCGCGCCCAGGGAGCCTAAAGGTGCACCGTTCGCCAATCGGGCCGCCAGCGGCGCGAACAGGTCGCGTCCGTGAAAAGTTGAGGACCGACGCAGGGAACGCACATCCTCCCAACCACACACTCGAACCGCAACGGGGCGCTCCCATTGGATGATTCGGGAAAAGACCCCGTTATCCGGACCCACCAGATAACTGCCTTCGTTCTCTATGACAACCGCTTGACGGTCGCTCCCAACTCCAGGATCCACCACCGCCAGAAAGATAGTTCCCCGCGGCATTGAGGCTTTGGAGCGCCACAGCAGATAGGCGGCGGAATCTATATCGCCTGGATCTAAAAAGTGTGATATGTCAATAATACGCACCGCCGGGCAAAGGACCATAATAGTTGAATGTATTTCGGAAACATAGCTGTCTTTCAATCCAAAATCGGTGATAAAACCCACTATGGGCGGGAAAAGGTCACTCACGATCCAGTTCCTCTGGGGAGGGATTTTCGATGGGGGACTCGGTTGATTCAGTCCGCTTTGGCTGTACCCGAGCGAACAGGCTCATCAATATCAATATCCACACTCCGCAAAAAACCGAGCTGTCGGCGACGTTGAAGGTGAAGAAGCGACGCATAATAAAATCGGGACAATCGACGCTGATGAAGTCTATCACTTCGCCGTAATGAAGGCGGTCCATAAGATTTCCCATCGCGCCGCCCATAATCATCGCCAGCGCAATTCCCGGACCTAATCCCCCGCGGGCGCAGACGATCAGGTAGATCCCTAAAATGATAACAGCGGCGGTTTTGACGGCGGCGAGGAACCAAGACGGAAAAAACTCAATCCCGAAGGCCATACCGGCGTTTGAGATGTGCTGAATCCACAGCAGGTCGCCGCCGCCCACCCGGATGGTATCTCCATAGGGGAGCAATTTCAGCACCAGTTGCTTGGTGAACCGGTCCAAAAAGACCACTCCCAGAAATACCAGCGTAAAGGTGAATCTTTTTCTGGTGACAGCGTTCAAACGCGGCGCTTTTCTTCCTTGAGCTTGCAAAGAATGCACAACCGAGCTGTGGGAACCATCTCCAGCCGCTTCCTTTCAATCGGCTGACCGCAATCGGTACAATAACCGTAGCTTCCCTCACGCAGCATCTCCAGCGCGCGGTTGAGGTACTTCAGGTAGCGCCCGTCGCGCGACGCGAGGAAGAAGGTCTTCTCGCGCTCCTGCGCGTCGGTGCCCTGGTCAGCCATGTGCAGCGAATAGGTGGAGTTGTCTGAGTTGAACTCTTGAGTCTGATTGCGGGTGGATTCCGTCAGCAAACCCATCTCCCGCAGGACCTTTTCCCGGCGCTCCATGATGAGCCGCCGAAAAACTACCGCGTCTTCCGGTGAATACCGTTCCAGGTCCATGGCTTTTTGAGCCACGTTTTTCTGGCGTTTCAGCATTCAGTTGATCCTTGATAGGGTTAAGTAGCTAAATCAATTCAATCCAGCCGCTCTGATCTCCGATCTTGATGGCATCGCCAATCAGAGCGCCGGTCTTTCTAAGCAGATCCAGGCTCAGGGTTTCAGTCTGGATATATTCGCGGTGTTTCCGCACCGCGTCGGCGAGTTCATCGTCGCACACATAGGCAACGCGAATCCTTTGGGTAACTTCCAAGTCGGCGTCCCGCCGCATGTTCTGAACTTGATGGACGAATTCCCGCGCCAACCACTCCTGATACAGTTCGCGGCTCACGCGGTAATCAACCGCCACTGTCAATCCGCCCTCGGTGCGAATCCAATAGCCCTCCACCGCTTCGACGCTGATGACGATATCGGCATCACTGAACGCTTCGCCGGACAGCGTCATGCGCCCATCGCGGAGCAGGGGTTGGAGCGCGTCGTCGTCGAGCTGTTCGATTAACGTCGCGAATTCCTTCATCCGTTTGCCCAGCCGAGCGCCGAGCGCCTTAAAGTTGGCTTTGGCGTGATGGGTGTAGAGCGACTTAGTCTCTTCGACGAATCGAAGGGCTTTCACGTTCAGTTCATCGGCAATTAGCTCAATATACTCTTTTGGCAGGGCTTCCGTCAAGCCCGCGATGACCAGCTCCTGCAGTGGCTGCCGCACCGGTTTGCCGCCCTCGTTGCGCAAGGCCCGCCCCATCGAAACGATTCGTCGGGCGCGATCCATGGTCCCTTCCAGAGGCAGATCCCGCCAGTCAGGATGCGCTTCCGGCAACATGCACAGGTGGACGCTGTCCGGCAGCGATCCATTGAAACCCCGCTCCAGATTCTGATACACCGCCTCGCTGACGAATGGCGCGAACGGCGCCATCAGCCGGTTCAGGTCGCTCATAGCTCGGTAGAGGGTGTTGTAGGCATCGGCTTTATCTCGATCGTCCTCCGATTTCCAGAACCGACGCCGCGACCGGCGGATGTGCCAGTTGGTCAGGTCGTCGATGAAGGAGTTCAAGGCTGCTGAAGCCCGAGCCACGTCGTAACCCAGCATTGCCGTGTCCAGTTCTTCCCGCAGCCATTCCCGCCGGGACAGGATCCAGCGGTCGAGGGTGCGCTGGGACCGCGGGGCATCCGGACTGGGATGCCAGCCATCCACGCGGGCGTAGGTAACAAAGAAGCTGTAAGCATTCCAGTAAGGAATTAAGGTCTGCTTCAACACCTCCCGCACGTCGTCGTCTTTGAACCGACGCACCGTCCAAGGATTCATAGCAAAGAAATACCAACGAACCGCATCGGCTCCGAACTTGTCGCACACCACCACTGCATCGACCACGTTCCCGCGGGACTTGGACATCTTGTGCCCCTCGTCGTCGAGCACGTGCTCGGTGCAGATGACGTTCTTGAAGCTGGAGCGGTCAGTCAGGTAAGTTGCGGTCGCCAGCATGGTGTAGAACCAGCCGCGGGTCTGGTCGATGGCTTCGCAGATGAAGTCGGCGGGGTATTGCTGCTCGTAGATTTCCGCGGAGCCGGGCTTGGCTGGATAGCCCCATTGTCCCCAGGGCATAATCCCCGCGTTGAACCACGGATCCAGCACCTCTGGCTCATGCCGCATCACTCCACCGCACTTGGGGCAAGTCAGCGTGAGATTATCTATGCCGGGCTTGTGGGGATCAAAATCAACAGGCAAACCTCCCCTTGCCTTCCCCAGCTCCGCGAACGAGCCGAAACACACCTGCTCCCCGCAATCTTGGCAGGTCCAGATCGGCAGCGGCGAGCCCCAGTAGCGCTCACGGGAGATGTTCCAATCGACGTTGTTCTCCAGCCAGTTGCCGAAGCGTCCTCGTTTGATGTGGTCGGGGTACCAGTTGATGTCCTCATTGGCGCGCAGCATTCGGTCTTTGAAAGCGGAGGTCTTGAGGAACCAGCCTGACTTGGCGTAGTACATCAGCGGGGTGTCGCAGCGGTAGCAATGGGGATAGGAGTGCTCAATCTTAAGCTTACCGAGCAGCAGCCCATGAGACGCTAAGTCCTTGAGGATGTCCACGTCCAGACCTTCTTCGCGGAACCAGCGCCCGGCGAAGGGGGTGACTACGTCGTTGACCTTGCCGTCCAGATCGACGTTCTGCACCAGCGGCAGGTCGTTGGCTTGGATGAGGCGGAAGTCGTCCTCGCCGTACAGCGCGAGGTGGACGATGCCGGAGCCGTCCTCGGCGGTAACGTAAGTGTCAGATAGAACCTGATGCGCTTTTTCGCCGACGCCTTCGAGGAAGCTCCACAGCGGCTGGTAGCGGCGCTGGGCGTAGAAACTGCCGGGATGACGGTCGATGATGCGCCAGTCCTTCGGCAGCATGGACTTGACCGCTTCGAGACGGGCTTCGGCGAAGATGAGCTTCTCTCCGCCGGCTTGAACCGTAACGTAATTCAAATAGGGATTGACCGCCAGCGCGACGTTGGAGATCAGCGTCCAGGCGGTGGTGGTCCACGCCACGAAGAAGGCGTCCGGCTCGTCCGCCAGCTTGAACTTAACGAACAGCGAGACGTCGGAGATGTCCTTATAGCCTTGAGCGGTCTCGTGGGCTGAGAGCGAGGTGCCGCAGCGGGGGCAGTGGGGCATGGTGCGACGGCCTTGATACAGCAGCCCCTGGTCCCAGGCCTGCTTCAGCACCCACCAGTCGGTCTGGATGTAGTCGTCGGTGAGGGTGGCGTAGTCGTCGTCGGTGTCGAGGAAGCGCCCGATGCGGTGGATGGCTTCGGTCCACTTGGCTTTATAGCGGAAGACGGTCTCGCGGCAGTACTGGATGTACTTCTCAAGTCCGTATTCGACGATCTCGCGCTTGGAGTGCAGTCCCAGTTCCTTTTCGGCGGTCAGTTCGACGGGCAGGCCGTGGGTGTCCCAGCCGGCTTTGCGGCGCACCAGATAACCTTTCATGGTGAAGTATCGCGGCCAGAGGTCTTTAAGGGCTGACTGCATCATGTGGCCAATGTGGGGCGCTCCGTTGGTGCCCGGAGGGCCGTCGTAAGCGACGAACTCAGGCGCGCCGGAGCGCTCGGTGATGGTGCGTTTCAGGACGTTGCGCTCTTCCCACAGCCTCATCACATCGTGATCGAGGGCGGGGAAATCGACTTTCGGCGACACCGCGCAGAGGCCTTGACCGGGCTGCGCGGGCCAGTATTTCGGTTCTTGGTTCAACGGAGTCTATGTTAAATGTTACTCACCTTGGAGGGCGGACTTTCAGTCCGCCCATGTCGGGCTCGGAGGCCCGACCTACGCGCCGTCAGGTGCATCTCACCCCCCTTCTATTGAAGGGGGGGCCGGGGGGTGGGTTTGGTCGGGCTCGGAGGCCCGACCTACGCGCAATCGGGGCGGGCTCATTGCCATGCGCCCCCAAGTTCACGGCAGATCAGGTTCAGCCGCCTTACGACGGGCAATCTCTCGATTCGCTTCCAGTATCATTTTAATCGCGTCCTGCAGATTCTCCCTCGCCTCTGCCAAGGTTGCACCCTGGGTGTTCGCGCCGGGCAGGTTTTTTGCATAGGCGATCCACCATTCGCCGCGCTGCTCGAAGACGGGCTTGTAATCTTCCATTAGCGCCTCGTCAGCCGCGGTTGAAACTCAGCCGCCTGATGGCGGGAGAGGCGAAGTATGTCGGGGAGAGGGATCACGGGTTAATCCTGTAAAGTACTGTATGACTCGAATTAACCAACAGCGAAGCTGAGAAACGTCTCACATCAAAGGTGATAAGCTGAGTTTGCTCTGAATCACGGTTTGTTCTCACCTTGCTTTTTGCCTCTTCGAGATACTCGGGATTTAACCGAAGTTCATTTCTGAATATATCAAGATCTATCAGAAACCATCTGCTGATTGTCTTATCTTTATCTAAATGCC
>CAZCEM010000028.1:0-12209 GCA_964497555.1 uncultured bacterium | reverse complement strand
CTCAAACACAACTTCTCCACCGGGCTTTATCTCCTCCGGCTGCGCTTCACCCTCAGGCTGTTCGTCGTATCGGTCGAACTCGTAACCCAAACAGCACTTCAACTTCCCGCACACCCCCGACAACTTCGACGGATTCAAGATCAGGTTCTGCGTCTTCGCCATGTGCGTCGTGATGGGCTGGAAGGCGTTCAGGTAACTCACGCAGCACAGCCGGTAGCCGCAGACTCCGTAGCCGTCGTTTCGCTTGACTTCATCCCGCGCCCCAATCTGCCGCAATTCGATCCTCGTCCGGAAGGTTCCCGCCAGATCGCGCACCAGATCGCGGAAATCCACCCGTCCGTCCGCCGTGAAATAGAATATCAACTTCAATCCGTCGAAACGATACTCGGCGTCCACCACCTTCATCTGCAGCTTATGCGAACGCGCTTTCTCATCGCAGGCACACTTGGCGGAAATCTCCCGCTCCCGCAGCCACTCGATGCGCTCGCGGTCCTCCAAGGTGGCACGGCGGATGACGGAATACTCCAGATCGCGAAAATGATTAAGGTCTGGTGATATCAGCGTTTTGACCACGCCGGCGTCTTCCCCCCGCTCGGCTTCCACGATGGCGACATCCCCGGCTTTGAAGGGGAACTCGAATGGATTGGCGAAGCAGCCGCGGCGGTGTCCCTTGAATTCTACCCACACCAAGCCCCCCCGCGGCACCAGCGGATGTTGTTCCTCCGATTCGCTCATTTCATAATCCGACGGATTTTCACAGCCAGCGCCGTCAAAACCAACGGCGTCAAGGCATTTGATTCAAGGTCCAGCTTCGCTTCCTCTATCTCCTCCCATACGCTCGCCAATTGACCTGTGGAGTACCGCGCGCCAATTTTCCGGATGACATCCTCATGCCCGGTGGTGACGAGATAGCCTGGCGCTTCCTCCTTGGCGAATGTAACTATCAGCATGGCGTCGCGGATCCAAACGGCAAGATAATCCAGCCGCTCCAGGGTCTCCTGTCGGCTGCCTTCCCGCGACCATCTGTCAATCTTCGATGCCAGCGCTGAAAGGTCAGATACAGCAGCGCGGCGCAGGAATTCGAGGCTGTCGGTGAGCTGCGCTGCCAGGCTGTCGTCCAGCAGCGAACATGCCCGCGCGTAACTGCCCGCGGCCAGCCGCGCGGCCGTGGCAGTTTTCCGAGCATCGGCTTGAAGCCGTTCTACTAATGCTTGCTGAATCTCCTCCGCCGACAAGGGACCCAGGCGGATTATTTGACAGCGCGAGATGATGGTTGGCAGCAGCGTTCGGAGTGTGTTGGCTATTAAAATCAAGCAGGATTTAGCCGGCGGCTCCTCCAGTATCTTCAGCAGCGCGTTGGCGGAATTGGGATTGAGTCGGTCGGCGGGCTGGATGACCGCCACCCGGATACCCACGCAGTCCGCCGACAGGCTGAACTCGTTTCGAAGCTGCCGAATCAGCTCAATGTGTATTTGACCCGTGCCGGAATACTTGATAGGAGCGTACGGATCCTCTGATTTTGAGGCTCGATGCTGGTCAAAGACTTTCTGAGCCTCATCCTTCTCTTTCTCGGTTTCAGCTCGCGGCAAGGGAAATATCAAGGAAAGATTGGGATGCTCGAGTTTGCGGATCCGGCGGCACGACGAACATTGACAGGGCGACTCAACCGTGTCGAATCGATGCTCCTGACAATTCAACGCCCGCGCCAGCTCGAATGCCAGCGCCGTTCGTCCGACTCCGTCCGGCCCGACGAAAAGAAAGGCGTGAGCCAGCCGGTCGGTCTCAATCGCCCGCCACAGATGCATGCGAGCCGCCGCCTGACCAATTACCCCCGGAAACGGCAGGGCAGCTGAGGATTTTATCTCCGTTTTCTCAACCATTTCAGAGGATCCTGTTCCTTTCGGTTCACCCAGATTTCAAAATGAAAGTCGCTGCTGACGCCGGTCTCGCCCACTTCGCCGATGAGGTCGCCGGGGTTGATGACTTCCCCTTCACTCACCGCGATATTGCCCAGCCGGGCATAGACGGTGTAGCAGCCGTCATTGTGAGACAAGATGACCGTGTTGCCGAAGCCTCGCAGATATGAGATGCTGGTGACGACGCCGTCGCTTACTGCGGTGACCCGGTCGCCTGGGAACGCCTTGACATCGACGCCCGGATTATAGACCGTCGTCTTCAGCTTAGGGTCTCTGTTTTCGCCAAATTTCTGGGCAATCGTCCACCGCTCGATGGGCCAATCAAGCTTGCCCGCCAGCGTTGTGAAGGCTGCGCGCGGGGAAAACACCCCCTGGGAAGGGCGAGGCTGCTGCGTCAGGCGTCGAATTTCCTCGCCGATGCGCTCCAAAGCCTTTTTTCGCTCCTCGAGCAGCAACGACAGGATTTCCTTGTCGTCCGTTATCTGGGATAATAGTTTGCTCTTCGCGGATTTCTCGGAGCTGAGCTGTTTCTCTTCCACGCGCCGCTGTTCCAGCAGGTTTTGGATTTCAGCGAGTTCCTGCAGATGCGCTGTTTGCTGGCGGCCGAGTTCTTTCTGCGAAGCTTCTTTCGAGCGGCGGTCGGCGGCGACTTCATCGCGGCTGACGATGAAGTTGTTAAGCTGCCGGCGGTCAAACTCCTCAATCGCCTTCAGATAGCGCTGCCGCGTGAAAAAGTCGTTCAGGTCGCGGGATCCGAACAGAAACGTGACCTTTCCCAGGTTTCGGTGGCGGTGTATGAAGTTCACCCGCGCGCTCACGTCCTGTCGCAGCGTTTCGAGGTTGCTCTCCTTGACTCGCAGTTTGGCGGTTAATTCCGCAATCTGCCGGTTGAGGTCCTGCACGCGGGACTCTATCCTGCGGGCTTTCTTTCGGCTTT
The DNA here is from genome assembly GCA_964497555.1 of uncultured bacterium. Taxonomy (GTDB): domain Bacteria; phylum Electryoneota; class AABM5-125-24; order Hatepunaeales; family Hatepunaeaceae; genus CAZCEM01. Next base: position 9,356 of record CAZCEM010000028.1, on the reverse strand, counting down.
CGGACTCCTGGCTTTCGAGTTCTTTGACCAGCCTCGCGCGCAAGTTGATTTTACGGTCGATATCGGTCATCTGCTCGACGACGCTCAGCCGTCCTTTCTCCATCTCGGACAGCCGCTTCTCGATGACTTCTATCTCTTGGCGCAGCAGAGCCGGATCGGTCTCCTGCGCCTGGAGGCGGGAGAGGGTCGCCAGTGTCAAGGCTGTCATGAGAACCAGCGCGAAAAGCAGATTCGTTTGTGCCGGCATCACCATTCGTTAAGGTCAACTAAGCCTTTCTTTTAAGATATTCACTTTAGAAGACAGATGCAACCTGTATTTAGCGTTCAAGACTGCGTATAATATAGTGTTAAGTGGAAATTTCACCGGGGAGCAGCACGCCAAAGGACGTCGTCTTATTAATGGATGCAAAATCATTTGGTCATTCGTTGTCATTTCCCACGCAAGCGGGAATCCTGCCCTAATTCCTTCTGGATTCCCGCTTTCGCGGGAATTGTCATGGTGGGTTCCCCACCACGAAGGATGAAAATCGCCTCAGCCGTAGGTTGTGGACGCCCTGCGGCACACTGGTGGTCGGGCTCGGAGGCCCGACCTACGCGCTTTAAAGGGGCAGTTTTCTGGGAAATGACAGCGCGTCGGCCCCTCAGACGCTAGATCCCCCACGTCAGCCTTATATTTTCTCATAAAAGAGGGTTTTCAGCAGACCCTATTTAAGAGAAACATATCGCAATTATTCTTAATTTCCATATAGACCTCGACATTTCATGCCTTTGGCTACTTGACTCAAGATGTTAAAAGATATATATTGAAAATTTTAAAGAAAACATCAGCGAGGCAGCATTGAAAACGTTCATCCCCAAGCCGAAGGACATTCATCGGGGATGGGTCCTTATTGACGCCGAGGGGCAGCGCTTGGGTCGTCTGGCGACCCGTGTCGCTACCATTCTGCGCGGGAAACATCGCCCGACCTTCACCCCCCTCCTCGACACCGGCGACTTTGTAGTGATAGTCAATGCGGACAAGGTGGCGCTAACCGGTCGCAAATTGGAACAGAAAACCTATTACCATCACACGGGTTATCCGGGCGGGATGCGGTTCACGCCTGTCAAACGAGTGCTGGAGGACAATCCTGAGCGTGTCTTGCGCAAGGCCGTGTGGGGCATGCTGCCGAAGGGCCCGTTAGGACGGCGGCTCATCGGCAAGCTGAAGATTTACGCTGGGCCAAAGCATCCCCATGCCGCTCAGAAGCCGGAGGCGATTGCCGTTTGACGATTGAAGCCGGCAGCGAGCCGGCTTGAGGCGCCAATCGCGTTGAAACCTTAGAAGAGATTGTTTGAATGCTGAGAGTCTGTGAATCTCGGCGCGTTTCGCATTCCCAGAATTATCTGGATTTGAGATTGAAGTGATTTCGCGGAGAACAGTTTGAAGGGAGAATGCTTCTACGCCACCGGTCGTCGCAAAACTGCAGTGGCGAAGGTATGGTTGCAGCCAGGTTCCGGCAAGTTGATTATCAACAGCCTGCCGCCGCTGGTGTACTTCGACCGCGAGACCTTGAAGATGATAATCGAGCAGCCTTTGGTTGTCGCGGGAGGCGCGGCTCGATTCGACATCATCGCCAAGGTCAAAGGCGGCGGGAAGTCGTCACAAGCGGATGCCGTCAAGCTCGGCATGACCCGCGCTCTGATCGTGATGGACCCTGAGCTGCGGTCGACATTTAGGAAAAATGGATTTTTATCACGTGATCCACGAGAGAAGGAACGGAAAAAATATGGACAACCCGGCGCCCGCAAGCGGTTCCAATACTCTAAACGTTAATATCAACACCAATGCGTCCGCGCTGGGAGCCTCGCAGGACTCCGGCCGCGTGACCATCGATCAGCTCCTCATGGCCGGCGCTCACTTCGGGCATCTGACGCAGCGATGGAATCCCAAGATGAAGAGCTACATCTTCATGGCTCGCAATGGGATTTATCTGATCGACCTCCAGAAGACCCAGTCCTGCATTGAGAAAGCCTGCAAAGAACTGGCGCGCATGGCGGCGGCCGGCGGAGATATCCTGTTTGTGGGCACTAAGCCGCAAGCCCGCGAAATCGTGGCTGAGGAGGCCGCCCGCGGTCGATGCCCTTACGTGACCCACCGCTGGCTGGGCGGGATGCTGACTAACTTCGCCACTATCAGACGCAGTCTTAAAACGCTCGAAAGCTACGAACAAATGGAATCGGACGGCACCTTCGAGAAGATAACCAAGAAGGAGCAACTGACCATTCGCAACGAGCGGGAGAAGTTGAACCGGATTCTGGGCGGGATCCGGGAGATGAAGCGGTTGCCGGCGGCCCTGTTCGTGGTCGATACCGGCCGCGAATCCATAGCTGTGGCGGAAGCGCGAAAGCTGGAAATCCCAATCTTCGCCATTGTCGATACCAACGTCGATCCGGAGCTGGTCAATTTCCCGATTCCCGCCAATGACGACGCGTTCAAGTCTATCTGGCTTATCTGCAAAACCGCCGTTGACGCCATTATGGAAGGAAAGAGCGCTGCTGAAGAAGCGGTTTCTCGACCGCGAAAAGAAATCACCGCGGAAGAAGCGGCTGAAAGGCCGAAGCCGAGACGCTCCCGCCGCCGCCGCAAGCCGCGGCGCCGGGCTGCGCAAGAAGGCGAAACAACCGGAGCAGCCGGAGCAGCCGAAGTATCAGACACGACCGGAGCATCCGAACAAACAGAGGACCAGGGCGAATGAGCGCAATCAGCAGCAAAGACGTCGCCGCCCTCCGTCAAAAGACCGGACTGGGCATGATGGACTGCAAAGCCGCCTTGACCGCCAGCGACGGTGATTTTGAAAAAGCCGTCGAATACCTGCGGAAAAAGGGCATCGCCAAGGGCGAGGCCCGCCAGGGACGAGCATTGGGCGAGGGGCTGATAGATTCCTACATCCATCCGGGCGGCCGCGTTGGCGTTATAATTGAGCTGGGATGCGAAACCGATTTCGTGGCTCGGTCCACTGATTTCAAGGAACTGATCCACAATCTGGCGCTGCAGGTCGCTGCCGCATGCCCCCAGTATGTTTCCCGGGAAAGCGTTCCCCCGGAGAAGGTCGAAAAGGAGATGGAGATCTATCGGGAACAGCTTGCCGGTGAGATGAAACCGACAGAAATCATTGAAAAGATCGCCCAGGGCAAGCTGGCCAAGTTCTTTAAAGAAAACTGCCTCATTGAGCAGCAGTACATCCGCGACCAGAACATCGCCGTCAAGGACCTGATTCTGGAAGCAGCGGGCAAGCTTAAAGAAAACATCCAGATCCGCCGTTTCGTCCGCTATGCTTTAGGTGAATAAAGTGGCCGGTCTCGCTTATAAACGAGTCCTGCTTAAGTTGTCGGGAGACATCCTCAAGGGACCGGATTCCAGCGGGATAAACTTTCCCTTTCTCGGTCGAATAGCCGATGAACTCACTCAAGCCCATAAAGCGGGCTTGGAGTTGGGCATTGTGGTCGGCGGCGGGAATCTGGTCCGCGGATCCGAAGCTGAAAAGGTGGGATTTGACCGTATCATCGCCGATAATATGGGGATGTTATCGACGGTCATCAATGCCTTGGCAATTCAGAATGCTCTTGAGCTTCGCGACGCCGCCACCCGCGTGATGTCGGCGATAAACATTCAAGAACTAGTCGAACCTTTCATCAGAAGACGCGCAATCCGCCACCTCGAAAAGGGGCGGATTGTCATTTTTGCCGCCGGCACCGGCAATCCTCTCTTCACCACCGACACCGCCGCTGCTCTGAGAGCATACCAAATTTCCGCTGAAATGATACTTAAAGGAACGAAGGTGGACGGCATCTATGACCGGGATCCGAATCGGGAGCCCGATGCCGTCCGCTTCGATGAGTTGGATTATATGGAGGTTCTGGCGCGGAGGCTGGCGGTCATGGACCTCACCGCCATCACCTTCTGCAAAGACTATAACGTTCCCGTGCAGATTTTCGACATCACCCGCCCCGGCAATTTCTGGCGTGTTGTTTGCGGAGAAAAACTGGGAACGTTAGTAAAGGAGCCCACTCGTGGGTAGCGAGATTTTACAATCCGCCGTCGAGCGCATGAAGAAGGCGGTCGAGCACACTCGCGATGAGATGTTGCATATCCGAACTGGCAAGGCGGCGCCGAGCCTGCTTGACAGCATCAAGGTTGAATACTATGGAGCGCCGGCGCCGTTGAAGCAGGTTGCCAGCATTGCTGCTCCGGAGCCACGGCTGCTCGTGATTCAACCTTTCGATAAAAGTTTCCTGCACGCGATTGAAAAGGCGATTCTCACCAGCGACTTGGGATTGAATCCCCAGAATGACGGACGTGTTATTCGGGTGCCGATTCCGATGTTGACGGCGGAAAGGCGGGAAGAGCTGGTGAAGGTGGTTCGGAGGTTTGCGGAAGAAGGACGGGTGGCTGTTCGGAGCATCCGCCGCGATTCCAATGAACTGACTAAAAAGGAAGAGAAGGCGGGATTACAGTCTGAAGATGAAGCCCGCAAGCTGACCGAACAAATTCAGAAAGAAACCGACAAGTACATCGCGGAGATTGACGCTTTGCTGAAAAAACGCGAGGCCGATATTCGCGAAGAATAGAGTTCCTTCATACCGAATTTCGTCAGATGACTCATTGTCCATTCGGGGCGGGGTTATTTGACGCCTTTAACGAGTTCCAACTGTTTCGGAGGAAAGAAAAACCATGGCGATGTATATTAACCAGGACGAGGACGCCGGAGAACTCTGCATCAATTGCGGAGCCTGCGAACCCGAATGTCCTGTTGAAGCCATCAGCGAGGGCGACGAGTTCTACGAGATCGATCCTGACATTTGCGTCGAATGCGAGGGCCACCACGATAATCCCGCCTGCATTGATGTGTGCCCCGTGGATTGCATCTTTAAACTCGAGGAATAATCGCGGACGACAGATTAGTCAAAAGAGTGAAGCCGGGTGATACCCGGCTTCAATTTTTGTAAGCTGATCACTCCGCGAATCAGTTTACGCGAAACCCGCAGATGATGGGTTTCTTAGGGAAGGAAGACTATCTTCTCCACTTGGCTGCCGCGGCGGCTTTGAACGCGCAGCAGGTATTCCCCCGCCGGAACTGCGGAAGGATGCCAGCTCAGGCGCTGCGCCCCGCCCAGAGGTCCGTTCCAGATTTGTTGAACGGCGCGGCCGGAAAAGTCGAAGACCGCGATGGAGACCTGGTCTTGAGCGCCGAGGTTCACATCGATGGTGAGTTGCGAATTAAAAGGATTAGGGTGCGTGTTGACGGTGAATACAAGGGGCAGTGATTCGCTGCCGTCCGCGACGTCCACAATCGGCACTTGATGGTAATACACCGCGCCAATGTCTTGACGGGTTCCGTCCAGGTCCAGCGGTCCGGGCATTCCCGCGTCGATGCAGGGGGATTTGCCCTCCAAGCGGGGGTAATTTATCCACTGAAGGGCATAATCTTCACGCGCAGTGGCAGCGGAGTGGGCGTTAACCCAGCGTGGATCCGCGTAAATATCGGTGTTTGCGCCTCGCCACAATCCGCTGTAGTTCAGGCTGTGCGCCCATAAATCGTTGTAGCCGCTCTCGACGTCGATGACGTCGTCCTCAGCGATAATTCCGGTGCTGGATCCATTGCCGAAGATGATGTTATTGTAAAGAAGGATGCTGCAGCCGCTGTCAAAGTACATGCCCGTGCCTGCCGAGGAAGTGCCGATCAAGTGGATGTCGTTGTTATACACTCGGACGCCGGTGGAATTGCACAGCCGTAGGCCTACCATCTCCGTCGGTGAATGAGTCCGGATGATGTTGTAAGATATCCACAGCTTGGTGACATGTCCTGAGCTGAAAACTCCATAAGCGGTACCTTCCGATTTTAAATCGATCCAGTTGTTTTCGATTATCGGCTGGCTGTCATCAATCATTATGCCGATTATTTCGCTTCCAGACCCGGCATTGAGTTCCACTCTATTGTTGCGGATCCGGGGCGCTGAGCGGTTTATCATGGAGATGCCGACCGGATTCAGATGGGAGTTGGCGGCCCCAAATGAAATCATGTTTCCGTCGATGTCCGGCGCCGCGGCGTCCAATTCGATACCTTTATTGACGGTTTGAATGTAAGTATTGTTAATGCGGGGTGAACAACTGTCGCACTCGACGCCGATCCAAGGATTAATGAGTTCGCAGTACAGCAGCCTCGAGCGGATGTGGCTTTCGGACGTGAAGTTTATACCCCACCAGCGTGTAGAGTCCGGACGGGTGAAGATGATGTGCTGGTCGCGGAGGTCGCCGCCAATTGCGTTCAGGCGACCGCGAACGGTAAAATGGAAGCCCCCTTCAAAAAGAACCTGCACGCCGGCGTCGATGGTCAGCTCTTCGTCGGCGGGGATTTGAATGTCGCTGAGGACATGGAAGGGGCCATCCTCGCGCAGCCACTGACCGACGACGTTGCCCTCGACGTCGGAATCAGCGGCAGCGGCGGAGACTAAAACGAAGGACAGGACGAAAATCACGCGCGCCACAACATCAAAACACCTTGTCATTCGTTCCCAGGAACGATATCGGTGTCGGATAATCATCTTGCGGTTCTTCCAGGTAGTGAAAATCTAACAGTAAAGGTCGCAGGAGCGCCAAAGCGCCCGCTGCCAAATGGGCGGTAAGCAACGAATGCAGGCAGTGCGTGTGGGCAAGCTTCCACCGGATGAGAAACAGGTGAATCCGACCGAACAGCGCGCAGGGAGAAGATTGAACGTCAGATATTCCTATCACAATATCAAGTATAAGATGCAATAAAAGAAAAGTCAAGCTAATTGGAGACTAAAACGCATTATCTGCATAAATACTGCACTATTTTCATGCTAAGCTATTTCACCGGTAAGATACTTACCGTTGAACCGAATTACTGTGACGGGTGTCACCTTCCCAGGAATAACTCCAGAAGCCGGGATTCGTATCTTGGCATAGTTGTCCGCTACGGCCAGGACCCAATCGCGGGTGGATACGGGCCGGTCAGGAACGGAGGGATGCGTCCGACCCAACTGCCGCCGGGCGAACTCTCGCCTTTTTTCAGCGGCTATCTCCAAGACTATCCGGGACCGCCGCTTCATCGCGTTTTCATCGACTCGACCGCTCATGACCGAGGCCGTGGTGCCCGGACGAGGTGAAAAACGGAAGACATGTAGATAGGTGAAGGGCAGCCGTTTCAAATCCTCAATAAGACAAGCGAATTCCTCGTCCGTTTCGCCCGGGAAACCAACTAATATATCCCCGCCCAGCCCCAGGTTGTTCTCTCGAACCTTCAATCGCTCCATTTGATTCAATGCGTCTTCCAACGGAGGGCGCCCCATCCGTCGGATTACCTCCGGATGGGTGTGCTGCAAGGGGATATGCAGATGACCGCAGACTCGCGGATGCTCACATACCAGGCGGATAATCCTCTCATTTAGCTCCCACGGCTCCAGCGAGCCTAACCGCAGCCGCCCCATTCCAGGCATATCGGCCAATTCAAGAACCAACTCTGACAGCAGGGGTTTTCCCGGCAGATCGACGCCCCAGGCTCCTATCCGCACGCCTGTCAGCACGACCTCCTGTGCGCCGTCAGCTAACAATCCAGCAGCCGCGCTGAGCGCCCGTTCGCGGGGCAGGCTGCGGCAGCCGCCGCGCAGGGAGGGGATGATGCAATACGCGCAGCGTTGGTCGCAACCGTCTTGTATCTTCAGAATGGCCCGGGATCTTCGACCTCGCTCGGCGGGGAGGAAGTCATCGCCTCCCCCCTCTATTGTTATCGGAAGATTCTCTAGATCCTTAATTTCCCGGATCCAGTCCACGTAAAACCGCTCTTTGACGCCGATGACCTTGGCAACACCGGCGATGGAGGAGAAGTCCTCAGGCTGGGACTGCCCCGCGCATCCTCCGACGATGACGACTGCCTGCGGGTGTTCACGCGCCAGACGAGCCGCGGCGTGTCGGGTTTTAGCCGCAGCTTTGTCGGTGACGGCGCAGCCGTTGATGAAAACGATGTCCGGTGCCGCTGGTTCCATTCCCACAGGTTCGGCTATCCCCGCGCGTCTCCAGAGTTCAGCGATTTGACTGGTCTCGGCTTGGTTCAGCTTACAGCCGAGGGTGTGAAAGAGTACCTTTTTCATTACTCATTGTGAATTATCGCTGCCGATGACGGATTGGATTACCACAAATAAAAGCAACGTCCAGTCGGCTGTCAGGCGGCTGGACGTTGTTTTAATTTCAAGGACCCAATTGAACCGAGCGCGTCATGCTGAGGCGGCTTCCGTCTCGCCAGCCTCTGGTTTTGGTTTGTTCTCAACCGCTTCAGACGCCGGCTCGACCGTCTTCTCTTCAGGTTCCGCCGCTTTTTCCGGTTTGGCTGCTTTTTCTGGTTTGACCGCTTTTTCTGGTTTGGCGGCTTTGGCTGGTTTGGTCGATTTAGCTGTTTTCGCAGTCTTTGCGGCTTTCGGAGGCTTCGGAGGCTTCGGAGGCTCCGCCGATTCAGCAGCTTCCAAAGGCTCAGCCGATTCAGCGGGTTCCAAAGGCTCAGCCGATTCAGCGGGTTCCAAAGGCTTCTCCGCTTTCACCGGTGCGGCTTCCGCTGCCGTCTCTTCAGGAATGGAGACCACCGATTCAGGCGCTATGTCGCGGATGTCGTCCAGGCTGAGAATGTCTTCCTCATCGAGAGGCGGGATGTCGAGGTCTTCCACGACGCTCTCCATGACGCTCTCCATCTCTTCGTCGTATTCCTCAATCGTAGCGACGGAAAGTCGCTCGTCAATCTGACTCGACTTGCGAACGATATCGCCGATGGTCGTCCCCACAGCTTCGTCAGCGGATTCGCGGAAGGCGCGGTAGTTGGCGCGTTCTTTGGAGCGCTCAACTGAGGCATGAGACAGGATGATGCGGTGATTGGCTTTGTCGAACTCAATGACCTCTAATTCGAGGTTGTCGCCGTCCCTGATCTTCTTTTTGCTCTCACCCGCCAATGACTTGCCCAGTTGCGAATTGGGAATGAAGCCTTCGACGCCTAAAGGAAGTATCACCACCACGCCCTTATCGAGCACCCTGATGGCCGAGCCTTCGGTCTTGGCGCGAATGGGATATGCGTGTTCAAAGCTGTCCCAAGGGTCTTCTTCAAGCTGCTTAAATCCCAACGCGATTCGGCGTTCGTTTTTATCGAAGTTGAGGATGACCACTTCGATCTCCTGCCCCTTCTTGACGATCTCGCCGGGGTGGCGCACCTTGCGCGTCCAGGACAGGTCGGAGATATGTATCAGTCCGTCGATGCCGGGCTCAAGCTCCACGAACGCGCCAAAGGGAACCAGGTCGCGGATGATGCCTTTATGCC
>CAZCEM010000027.1:0-12526 GCA_964497555.1 uncultured bacterium | reverse complement strand
CGAAAGTTGGATTCCAGCTTTCGCTGGAATGATGCGTCTGAAGAAGTTCAAAAGTTTAAAAGTTTGAAAGTTCGAAAGTTGGATTCCAGCTTTCGCTGGAATGATGCGTCTGAAGAAGTTCAAAAGTCTAAAAGTTTGAAAGTTCGAAAGTTGGATTCCAGCTTTCGCTGGAAGGATGCGCCTTCGTGGATTCCAGCTTTCGCTGGTAAGGATGAGCCTTTGGCGCATTTAGACAGCAATCGCGACATTATTCGGGTGCGTCCGGATTCGACCAAAAGATATTGCACTTTTAATAAGCAAATCCCCATCGCAGATAGAACGTCGTCAGAGTAATACCTTCAAATCCAAGCATCCCCTAAACCAGCTTCATCCAATCTTCAATATCGACGAGGCTCAAGCCCGACAGAGCCGCCATCGTCTCTGCGTTGCCCTCACAACGCGCTCGTAATTTGTTTAAATACTCTCCCCTGAAAGCTGCTCCAGCCTCGGAGAACGGCTCGATCTCCAGTATTTCCTCCAGCCGCTGCAGACGCCGACGCTCGGATTGTATCCGCATCACTTGGTTCACCACCGAGATGATTCGTTTCTTACTGAAAGGCTTAACGATAAAGTCGAACGCTCCGGATTCATAAGCGTCCGCCTCAGTCTCCGGAGTGCCGAAAGCTGAAATTAGCACCACTTCTTCGCCCTGTCCCCGCGAGATTATCATCTTCAGCAGATCCATCCCGTCCAGCCCCGGCATCCGCAAATCAGTTATGATAAGGTCAAACCGCTCCCGCTCCAATAAATGCGGTGCTTCGAGGGCATTGTCGGTAGATGTTATCCGATGGGGGGTTCGCTCGACGATGATTCGCTCCAGAAGCTTAAGCATGTGAATTTCATTGTCCACCGCCAGAATATGGCCTGCTTGAGGGTCAATCATGGATGGTTCCGCTTGCTTGTATTTTTGGGAAGGAACAGGGTAAAGGTAGTGCCGCTGGGCTTATCGGGGAAATCCTCGCGGCTGAGGCTGGTGAAGGCTATCTTGCCGCCCATCTTCTGCATTATGCCATAGGACAGCCACAATCCCAGCCCGGTGCCTTCCCCCTCCGGTTTGGTGGTGAAAAAAGGATCGAACAAGTGCGGCGCGTCCCGCAGGGGAATCCCCGCGCCGTTGTCGGAGATATCGATTCGGACCCGCTCGCCGTCCGTTCGCGCGGTCAAAGCGATACGCCCCTCTCGGTCGGGCACCGCTGCTAAAGCGTTGTTTAAGATATTGATAAGCACCTGCTGAAACTCGCGGGGATCGCCGCTCACCTTCGGCAGGTTCTCCTCGATATTCACCTCCAGCGTCACTCGTCGAGTCTCAAACAGGTGCTTCATAACGCTCATCACAGCCTGCGCCGCATCCGATACGACGAAACTCTCCCGCTCGCCCTCGCTTATCCGAGAGAAACCCAGCAGACTGGTGACAACCTGCTGGGCAGCCTGAGCGTTTTCCTCTATGATTTTAAGATCTTCGTATTCCATGCAGCCGGGAGCGAATTTTTCCAGCAGCAGGTCGGTAAAGCCCAGGATTATCGCGAGCGGATTGTTGATCTCATGCGCCACCCCCGCGGCAAGCGTGCCGATCGACGCTAACTTTTCGGTTTGATACATGCGCCGGTCAAACTCAGCACGTCGGGTGATGTCCCGGCTTAATCCAAGAATATATATCACCCGTTTTTCATCATCGCGTATCGGGATAAGCGAGGTGCTTAAATGAACCTGCCGCCCGCGGACGGTCTCTACTGTGTGATCATAAGTAACCGCTGAATCCCGGCTCAACGCTTTATCAACCTGATGCTTTACAAATGACCAATCCTCACGCCGGAACAGGTCGCCCAAACGTTGATGCAGATAAATCCGATAGTCATGCAAGTCGGCGGCATCGGGCAGAATCCCGCCCTCACTGCGGCACAGCGCCAACCGGGCGAATACCTCCACCGCCTGCGGATTGAGCAGCATCACCCGCAGGTCTAAGTCAAGAATGTATATCAAATCCGCCGCCTGCTCTACTATCTTCTGGTAAAACTGCTCAGTCTCAAACAGGTCGGCGGACGCTTTTCGCACCGATTCCCGCAACCGGCGGCTGAGCTGCCGCTGCTCGTGGAAAATCCAGACACCTGCCGCGATGGCTGCCGTCAAACCGATTAGTCCGACCAACGCTGATATAACAAGATAAAATCCTGAGAAACGACCCATCAGTGCCAGCCAGACTGAGCCGGCGGCGCCGATCAGACCGACCAGCGCTGTTGTGAAAAAAATCAACTGCCTTCGGTCGAATTCCGCCTCTTGGCTGTTGCCGCCTTCACGACGCCACATCAGCGCTCCTTACGATTCCCAGTTGCTTCATCAGGTCTTCCGCCCACCACAGAGTCAAATCTTTGTTTATCAGCGCCATGTCGAGCTGCTTGGTGCGCATGGTCAGTCGGCCGATGATGGTCAGCACGCGCAGGACGGCATCCGGTGATTGATACGGCAGCAGGGCATCCAGAAAGTCGCCGCGGCTGTCTATCTTGAATCCGAGGCGGGCAAGGATGGTATTTAACAGCAGCACTCGGTTGACGCGGCGGTCCAGAACCGCGCCGCCGCCCTTGTGTTGCATGCGAATGAAGTTCTTGCTCACCTCGTTGGTGCAAACGGCTTCCACCGTGGTGAAGTGGTACCCCAGCCTCAGACTCAGCGCCATGTAATCCTGCGCCAGCACCGCGTAACTGCTCTCCTCGAAGCTGCGCCCATCATCCTTATGAAAACGGGTGGTTGCCAGCGAGGTGAAGGATCGTCCCTCCTCATCCTTTGGAGGCGGTCCGACTGAGGGCCAACCTTCCGCAAGCACTCCACTCCAGAAGGCCTGCATCGGTTGGCTGGGGATGGTGTTTTCATCTATCAGGCTCGCTTCTTCCATGTCACTGCCCGCGTCTGCTGAACTTGCTCTCAAAGCGCTGCTGTCTTCCTCTATCATCACGATGTTGACCTGCAGGGGAATACTCGTTTTCAATCGATGGGAGATGACCTCTAAATGTTCCGATTTTCTCGCTGCTTCGAACATTTCGGTCATTGCAGTCTGGTGTGCGAAGCGGGTTATATCATGAACTGTGAGGCAGTTTTCAGGCAGGAAATCCTCGGCATCGGGATTTATCAGATTGAGGGGGGAGATGTGTTCGAGCAGCTTCTGAAGGATTTTTACGACCGCTATATCGTCGAACAGCCGGCCTTCAGTCCGGCGTTGCTGCACCAGTTCCTCATGACAACCGCTGTACACCGTTCTATTGGTGGCATCGACCGTGACGGGCTGTCCCAGCGGGAGACGGTCGTTAAGGTCGGACAGACCGGTGATGGTCGGCAGACGAAACTCACGCGCCAATGTCGCCATGTGGCTGGCGACGCCCCCAACCTCAATCATCAAGGCGTTGATGCGCTCCATTACCGTCACCAGCCCGGGGAAGGAATGTTGCGCCACCAGCACCACACCCGGCGGCACCTCCGGGAGGTCCTCAAGGGAATGGAGGTAATACACTTCACCGGCGCCGGCGCCCGGACAGACTGTCTCGCCGCCCTGCATGATGGATTCGCTTAACACCGGTGCTGCCGGTTCGCTCTGCTGGAGATGAATAAGACGCAGCGGACGGGCTTGGAGGATGAACATGCGTCCATAGACGTCCACCACCCACTCGATGTCCTGAGGATTACGGTAATAATCCTCAATCTTCAGACAGTATTCCGTCAGTTCCTTAATCTGGGCTTCGGTCAGAGAGAGCGCTCGACGCTGGGCGAGAGGCACCTCATCCTTAATGGTGCCCTCCCGCTGGTCAATTATCAACCGCACCGGTTTATCGGCTATGCGGAAGGATTTAACACCGCGGTCGATGCGGGACACTCGAATCTCGTCGGGTGTGAGCACCCCATCCACCAGATAACGGCCCAAGCCCCAGATAGAACTTATGAGCAGACAGTCGTCGTTTGGATTGATGGGATCGCGGGTATAGACCACTCCGCTGGACACGGCGTTCAGCATCTCCATGCAGCCGACACTCATCGCCAATTCGGACTCGTTCAGCGAATGACTGAGGAAGTAATAAATGGCCTTAGGCGTGAACTTGCTCGCGACAACCAGCTTGTATTTCTCGATTATGTCATCACCGTGCACGTTAAGAAAAGTCGCATACTGGCCAGCAAAACTGAATTGGGAATCCTCGCCGATGGCGCTGGAGCGCAGGGAGTAGCTGAAGATGTCGCCGCAGTCCTCCAGATCGCGCCGGCTGCTCTCGATAGCTTCCGCCAGTTCAGCGGGAACCTCTCCAGCGATTATCATGGCTTGTATCTCGGCGCTTATCTTGACGAGGTCGTCATAACGCTGGATGTTCAACGACTCGATTCGTCGGGAAATGCGATGCTGAAGGTCGTTGTCGTCAAGGAACTTTTTATAAGCCCAGGCGGAGATTGCGAAGCCTCGCGGCACCGGCAGCTCTAGGTCGGCCTTGAGTTCACCCAGGCGCGCGTTCTTGCCGCCGACGCTCCAAGCGCGGTTCTTTTTCAATCCCCGGTAGGGAATGGTGAAGTCGTCGGGCTGAATGGAGCCGCTGCCGGGGAGAATGCGGCGGGTCTTGTGGTTGATGGCTTTCAGGCGGTCATACAGCGCCAGGTATTTTCTGCCGCCGAGGGCGACCAGATTGTCAATAATACCAGTGATTCCGACGCGGATCTCATCCATGCAGGAGTTGATGTAGTTGAGGTCGAAGAGGTACTCTTCGCCGGCTTTCACCTCCATGTCGCTGATGAGCTTCAACACACTGTGATTGAGATTGAGCAGGTTGCGAAAGGAATGAAATTTCTCGCTCAGGGAGCGGCCTGCCTGAACCTCAAGGCGCCGGGTAGGAGGTGAATCTGACGACATGGATTAAGCCCGAAAGACTCGGTTAGGGACTGGTTTTAAAGGGCAGGGGGTAGCATTCCCTGTGTCCGGAAAACCAGGTAACTTTGACATTAATCTCAAAACCCCAGAAAGCTGAAAATCCAAAGCAGTCCATCATAGAGGATGTCGAGCATTATCCCCAGCCAGGTGAACCTGCCGCTGAATTTCTGTTGGAACCGCCTTTCCCGCATCTCTTGACCTTTGCACTTCGCACCATCTCTTGGTTCTTGGCTCTTAGCTCTTGGCTCTTATTCCTTACTCCACAACCCTATGTGATTCCCCGCGGGATCGAGGATCAAGGCATAGAAGCCGTAGTCATGGCCGATATCCGTTTTCTCCTGCACCACTATCCCACCAAGCTTTACCACCCTCTCCAGCGCGGTTGGAATATCATCAACACTGATGTAGAAGGTGGTGCTTTTGGGAATGGGTGTGCCTGAGGTAACGAAATCTCCGCCCAGACCAGCCGGATCATCCCACAGCATCCAGCCGTTATCCAGCATTGTGATTTTCCAGCCAAATAAGTCCTGGTAAAACTTCCCACTCACCTCCACATCAGTGGCGAAGATTTCCAAATGACAGATCGAACCGACCGGATTGCTCATTCTCGTCTCCTTTAAAAGAAATCGTTATGGTTCTGTAAAAATCGTTCTTTTTAACTTAGTCAATCGATCTTCGCTTGTCAACCAATAACTTATTGCCTAAATTAACCGCTTGAACCGTTCTCTCCTAAATTTTACGAGGAGTTCTAATGAACCACCTTTACCGCCTGCCTTTGACGCTGTTGTGCCTTCTGCTGCTAAATCCTTTTTCTCTTGCCAGAGACAACCAGTCAGCCTTAGACATTCCCGTCCGGATCGCTGTAATCGGCGACCGCACCGGCGGGCACGTGCCCGGCGTCTTTGAAGACATTGTCGCGGAAGTCGCAGCTCTCCATCCCGACATCGTCTTCACCGTCGGCGACCAGATCGAGGGTTACACCGACGACTCCGACGACCTCACCAAGCAATGGGACGAATACGACGCCATCGTTGCGCCCATTAGAGACAAGCTGCATCTGACGCCCGGCAACCATGACATCTTCTCGCCAGCCATGGAGCAATTCTACCGACAGCGGGTGGGCGATCCCTATTATTCACTGGATTATCGCGGGATTCATTTCACTGTGCTGGACGTCGGACGCTGGGACCGACCGAGGGACGTCCCCGCTGAACAGATCCAATGGCTCGAAAACGACCTTAAACAAGCCGCTGCGGCCGAGCGGCGCCTCGTGTTCCTGCACAAACCGATGTGGTTTTCATATATCGCCGCCGGCAATCCCGACCCGCTGCACGAAATCTTCAAAAACAACCGCGTCGATCTGGTGATGACCGGACATTATCACTACTATTTCTCCGGCGAGTACGATGGCGTCAAGTACATCAGCCTGGGCAGCTCCGGCGGCAGCACCCAGACCGACCCGATGGATGTGTTATACCAGTATGCCTACATTACGGTTGATATGGCGGGAGTACATCCGGTGGTTCTGAAGAAGGGATCGGTGTTGGACTGGGACTACATGACCGCCGCCGACTACAACATCATCTACAGCTTCCCGCGGGAAGGCTTTGCCTTTGATCCGCAACTTTACTTCGAACCGAGCTTGACGTTGATGCCCGCGTCATTCAACCTGAGCGTCAAGAATCTTGGACCCGATGCACTTGCAGATACTCTGCGCTGGATTGCTGATGAGGGCTGGAAGATTGAACCGAAGGAGGTTCCCCTGAGATTGGAACCTGGTGACTCTTGCTTAATTAATTTCTCAGCTTCCAGCGAGTTACAAACCGCTCAGCTACCCTATTTTGAACTTAAGATTCCTTTTAGACCCGGGTATAGCGCTCCCATTGATTATCCGCTCGACGTCTCGCGCCGAACGCGAGCCGCCGCCATGTCGTCCGCGCCGTTGATCGACGGTAATCTGGGCGAATGGCAGGGCACGGCTGAGACGCTGTTCTTCTATGGTCGAGCCAATCCTCTGCCGGACGGCGCCACGAAAATCGTATTCGCGCATGACGACGCGAACCTCTTCGTCTCCGGTTCGGCTGATTTCCCGCCGGACTATAAGCTGAAAGCTGACGCGGCTGGACGTGACAGCGCCGTCTATAACGATGACTGCTTTGGATTCTTCTTCTGCCCGGATCCATCCAGCAACACTGTCTATCAAATCTACATCAATCCGATGGGCGTGATCTTCGATCAGAAGCTTAAGTTTAAAAACGGCACCTTCGACATGGACAGGGCTTGGGATGGAAACGTGGAAGTGAAGACAACCGTAGGTACGGACGGTTGGACGATGGAGGCGCGGATTCCCTATTTGGAACTCGGATTGACAGGCGAGGCTGCCGAGGAATGGCTGGTCAACTTCCGGCGCAAGATGCCGGGCTTCAATGAAGCAGCCGATTGGCGGCAGCCCATCAGCTACGACCCGGCGAGCTTTGGGGTGCTGAGATTGGAATAGGTTTCTCTCATTTATTCACAGCAGATGAAGCATATGCGCCTCAGATTTAGAATGTTATGGCATGTTCCAATTCGTTCGGAAATCTGCTCCACCAGCTTCATCTGCTGTGAATATCTCCTCACTCCCCCTTCAACGCCTTCTTCACCAAGTCTTCAACGCTGGCGGTATCTCCCTGAGACTTGCCGGCGCGGCGCACGGCATTATCGGCTTGAGCGGTGGTGAAGCCCAGCACCTCCAGCGCGCGGATGGCTTCCGCGGTAATGGACAGTTCCCCTCCCCCGGTGAAGTCCGCGCTTGCCGCGCCGGTCACCTTCAGCCGGTCCTTCAAATCCACTAACAGCCGCTCGGCGGTCTTGGCGCCTATTCCAGAGACCGTGGTCAAGCGCTTGACGTCCCTATCCATCACCACCTGCGCCAGCTCGCGGGGGCTGAAGCGGGACAGAATCGCCAGCGCCAGCTTAGGCCCCACGCTGTTGACTTTCAGCAGCCGGATGAAAAGGTCGCGCTCATCAACGGTGGAGAAGCCAAAAAGTTCCAGGGCGTCTTCGCGGACGTGCAAGTAGGTTTTAAGCGTGACAGAGTTGCCCACCACGCCGAGCTTATCAAAGGTGCCCAGCGGCACCGCTACCGCGAAAGCCATCCCGCCGAGGTCGATGACTATGCCGGTGATCTCCTTGCGGAGCAGGACGCCGCGGATTTGGTCGATCATAAAAATGGCCTTTATTTGAACAGCAGATTCAGCAGATTAAACGAATTGCCTTTGCGATTCAAATCCGCTTAATCCGTTTCATCTGCTGTGAATTAACCACTCCCCCTCCCCTCCCGCAAATACCCGCACACCGCCGCTGCCAGCGCGTCTGAGGCGTCGAAGGGGATTTTGTCTTCCGGCGTGTTTAGAATCCGGCCTACCATGAACCGCACCTGCTCCTTGGAAGCCGCGCCGCGCCCGACCACCGCTTGCTTGATGACCCGCGCCGGGTATTCCAACACCTTTCGCTCCCCCGCGGCTGCCGCCAGCAGCAAGGCACCCCGCGCATGACCCAACAACAAAGCGCTGCGGGCGTTGTTGCCGGAGAAGATGGCCTCCACCGCCACCATCTCCGGACGGTATTCGTCCAGAATCGTCAGGATTCGGTCGTGCAGCTTCGCCAGCCGATCCGCCAGCTCACCCTCCCCAGAGCGAATCACCCCCCAGGTGAGGGGGGTGAGCACATTACCTTTCGACTCGATGACGCCGTAGCCGGTGGCGGCTAAACCCGGATCAAGACCCGCGATTATCATTCGTCTTCGAGTTCTTCTTCGTTCAGATCGACGTTGGTCCAGAACTGCGTCACGTCGTCGTGGTCGTCGAGGGCGTCCATCAGGCGCACGACCTGCTTGGCTTGCGTGCCTTCAACAGGCACCAGGGTCTGCGGCACCATGGCAACTTCATACGTCTCTATTTCGACGCCCGCGTTCTCCAGAGCCTGACGGACTTCCTCCAGATTTTCCGGCTGGGTGGTCACCATGAAGGACTCCTCGTCCTTGCCGACGTCGTCCGCTCCGGCTTCCAGCGCCTGCATCATGAGTTCGTCCTCATCGACGCCCTCAGCGGGGATGGTGATCTGCCCCAGGCGGGTGAACATCCAGCCTACCGCGCCGCTCTCCGCCATGTTGCCGCCGCATTTGCCGATGATATGGCGGATTTCACTCACGACGCGGTTGCGGTTGTCGGTGAGGCAGCTTATAAGGAAAGCGGTGCCGCCGGGACCGTAGGCTTCGTAGGTGATTTCTTCGTAGGACACACCCGGCAGTTCGCCGGTGCCCTTTTTAATCGCTCGATCGACGTTTGCCGCTGGCATATTGGCGGCTTTCGCGGCGAGAACGGCGGCTCGCAGCCGAGGATTGCCGGTCTCGTCCCCTCCGCTCATGCGCGAGGCGATGGTGATCTCTTTAATCAGCTTGGAAAAAGTTCGACCCCGCGCGGAATCGGTTTTCTCCTTCTTCCGCTTGATGGTGGCCCATTTGGAATGTCCCGACATATATGGTCCCTCGATTCACAGGTTTAAGCGCCTAACGCCGATTCTCTGCAACCCAGCTTTTAATATAGGCAACCGGTTCTTCAATTGGCGTCCCCGGTCCGAACAGCCGCTCTACCCCCGAACAGCGCAGGGATTCCATGTCCTCCGGTGGGATTATCCCGCCGCCGGTCAGCAGCACGTCGTTCAAGCCCTTCTCATCCATAAGCTCCTTCACCCTCGGGAAGATGGTCATGTGCGCTCCCGACAAAACCGACAAGGCGATGACGTCGGCGTCCTCCTGCAGCGCCGCCTCAACTATCATCTCCGGGGTTTGGCGCAGCCCCAGATATATCACCTCCATCCCCGCGTCGCGGAAAGCCGCCGCCATCACCTTGGCGCCGCGGTCATGCCCGTCCAGCCCGGGCTTGGCGATAACCACTCGAATATTGTCGCTGTTGATGATGGTTTCTCCTGTTTTTCACCTCTCAAACCTGCTGCCGCCAGTTGTTTAAAACTTGTAACAGTAATATAATTGAGATCACCAGAAATGTCAAGGATTATTCTTCTGTAACGCCGCCTTCCCAGCGGCTGGTCTTGTCGCTGAGCCGTCTGGAAGACGGTGCTGCGCCTGATTCTACGAGGGATGTAATCCGCCTCAGGGCTTTAAACCGCATCTTCCAGTGCGACAAACTTCTTGTCCATCAATAGGTTTAGGTGGTCCTCCATGCCAAGGGCGGCACGACAAAGGTTGAAAATAGCTGAAGCCAGGCAGCACAAGACGGGCTGAAGCCTGTCGTCCTGGCTCAGTCGGGCAGGGACGCCCGTCCTCCTACGCAAAGGCTCTTATCAAGTGAATGTCTGTAACGCTGATGATCACACTTTATCGCTAAAAATGTAGGCTGTGAAGACCAGTATCTCCAAGCCCGCTTGCCGCCAGGCGTTAGTCGGCAAGCCCGCCTTGCGGCAGGTTTCGGACAGAAACCGCTCCCGATCCCAGCCGTGCTCCGACGCCACCTGCGGCAGCAGCAAGCCCTGATAGCAGCCCTTCCGCACCAGCAAACCATGCTTGCCGGGGATGATTTCCTCCACGTTGTCGATATGATGCAGAGGACTCATGATCGTCACTTCCAGCTCCAGATGCGGCAACTCCTCCCTCGAAACCGGTGGAAAACGCGGGTCGTCGAACGCTGCCAGACAGGCGACTTCGCCAATCTCACGGAACAAAGGCCCCATCGGCAGGACGTGTCCGATGCAGCCGCGCAGCATCCCTCCGATGGTGAGTGTTACGAACAAAGCCCTCTCCACCTGCAACATCGGCGTCAGTTCGGATTCATCCACCAGGGCTTTTTGCCTTTTCAAACGGGCTTCGATGGCTCGCCGAGCTCGGTCGAGCAGCCATTTCTTTTCCCGGTCAGCGAGCGCGACGTCCGGATCAAGAAGTTCCAGGGATTTATCGTCAGACATTAGTTCTCCTGTACAACGCTGCGGCCAGATAGCCTACGACTTGATCCTGGGAGCCAAAGGGCACGTCGCCGGAGGTCGCATGTTTCAGAATGTGGACTTCCAGCCCGCCCATCGCTTCGCCCGCCGCCAACAACGCGGCAATAGGTCCGCCGCCGCAGGCTTCTAACTGCCGCGTCCGACAGCCCTCCGCGACCTCTCGCGCTTTTCCCGCCTTTACAACTGCGATCACCTGCTCGTCCAGTCGATAGGCTTCGGAATAGGAGTGATAATGCGACAGGTCGGTGGAAGCCACAACCAACACGTCATGCGTCGCGGTCAGCTTTGCCAGACTCTCCCCCAGCTTTCGGCAGGCTTCCCACCTCGTGTCGCCCACCACCACCGGCACCAGCTTGAAATCCGCCTTCAACGCCACTTGAAGGAAAGGAAGCTGCACCTCCAGCGCATGCTCGGAGGCGCCCCAGCCGCGGTTAAGGTGTCCCCGGCGTGAGCACTCCGCCGCGCCGTCGCTCTGCGCCACCAGTTCCTTCGCGCAATCAACGTCCACCGGGATAATCCCCAGCGGCGTTTGATAGGCGCCTTCGCACAGCACCGACGCGAAGGGGACAGGTTCGTAATGACTCGGCGATAAGACCACAACGGCTTGGTATCTGCACCCTTGAAGCTGACGGTAGGCCCAGCCCGCCACAGGACCGGAATATACATAACCGGCATGAGGGGCAATCAACCCCAGCGGCATGCCCTGCTCTTTCGACTCCGCGGCGTTCAAGTAGCCTTGGACCTCAAGACGCAGTTTCTCCGGTTCGGAGGGATAAAATCCCCTCGGACCAGCCACCACCGGCTGACGAATGAATTCCTCTGATCCGCTATGCTTCATAAATCCCCCTGATACTGTAATTAAGAACTCACTTCCCGCACACGAAATGCACCCGCAGCGACTGTTTCCGCGACGGATTGAGGGAGAAATCTTCGGTCTCGTCAAGGATCTTCAATCCCGCTTGAGCCAGCATCCGGCGCATCTCGGCAACGGAGTATATTCGCTGCCGATGACGCTCGAAATATACCCGTCCGGGTTCCTCTTGAAGTTCAATCCAGAACCGGTTCTCCTGTATGCGCTCCTGAACCAGATAGTGCGCCTCTCGACGGTACTTGAAACCGGGCCGCCAATCATCTTGTACGTAGTCGGCAAAGTACCTGCGGGAATTGGCTTCGGTGCATATATCGAACGTGAACAGCCCCGCCGGCTTGAGCGCTGTTCTCACTCGCGCGAAGTATTCGACTACGGCGGCAGAATCGAGTAGATAGTTGACCGAATCGTAGATGCACAAAACGGCGTCATATCGGTTCACATCATCCAGTTCCAAAAAATCCTTGACCGCGAAGCGGGGACGATTGTGCAGGGAATGAACGCGGCGGCGGGCGGCGGCTATCATCTCAGCGCTGGAGTCCCGCCCTTCCACGTTGTAGCCCCGCAGCGCCAGATGATGGACGACGGTTCCGGTGCCGCAGGCGCAGTCCAGCATCCGAGGCGCATCGCTGCGGTTAGGTTCGGGCAATCCTCGCATCCGCAGCATATCTAAAAGATAATCCGTCCAGAGCCAATAGTCAACGTGTGCCATCACCACATCGTAGATA
>CAZCEM010000026.1:0-12579 GCA_964497555.1 uncultured bacterium | reverse complement strand
CCCCAACCCCTTCAACTCCTCGATCACCATCAGCTACTCCCTGCCCGTCCGCAGCCCCGTCAACCTGTCCGTTTTCGACCTGAACGGCCGGCTGGTGGAGGTGCTTGACGAAGGACTGCGAGTCCATGGCGTCCATACCGTCCATTGGGACGCCGAGGGCTTGCCTTCGGGGGTATATCTGGTTCGGTGTGCGGCAGGGGCCGATGCAAGAACGATGAAGACGGTGCTCATGCGGTGATTCTTTCCCATTTTGGAAAAAGTAGGTGGCAATAACCCATTTTTGCAATTATATTGTAAAGAGGCATCTAAAGATTTTTTTAAAGGTTTAAGGGGGAGATCTCAACCATGCGCCGGTTTTTAATCGTTTTTACGCTTCTCTGCGTCGGCTTCTCGATGTCCCTGGCTGACGTTGAGATCCCCACCTGGGGCTGGGTCGGCTATGACTCGACCTGGATTTGCATCGAAGCTAACGACACTGCGACCATCGTAGATGTCGTCTCCAGAATGGACGTTCATAAGCTGGTCAGCGACGACTACCTGTTGACATTCAGCCGCTTAAGCGCGCTGGGTATTCTACCCCCAGACGGCGCGGAGGCGGAGGTTTCGGATTCGCTGTGCCGATTCGAGGTCGGCGGGGGATTGCTGGACCTCGAGTTCCTCAGCCGCTGCGCTCTGGAAGACAGCATGATATTCACCGTTCACAACCGCTCGGTCTATGACCGCAGCCAGTGCGAGAACGTCCTGAGCCGCCTCTTCTACTTCCAGCGGGTGGCGACCCACAATGAAGACTCCGCCTGGTCTTTCCCTGATATTGAAGGACTGGTCTATTTTCTGACGGTTCCCTACGTCGTGAACATCAAGTCCAATCAACAGTTGGCGGTGCGGCAATGGGCAAGGAACGGATGGGGCAACGTTCAGCGGGGTTTGAATTTTTCTCTCAGCGGACAAATGCTCACGAGCTGGGATTCATTGGCGCACTACAACCGTATTTCAATCCAATTGGATGGCGTCGAAGGCGTAACGGACACCTTGTCGGACGGGATGATTTACCAGTTGACGCCGGAGGTGCGCCGCGTCGTCCCGGACTTGATACTGGAAGATGATGTCACCATTAGTCTTTCATATCTCGATGAAGCAAGCTTTGGTTACTACCAGTTGGCGGAAATCCGCCTGAATCCAGATATGGCATGTACGCTGTCGCCGATGTGGTTATGGTATCCCAATGACGAGACCAACGGCAGCGTGACGCTGTTCGGGCTTCGGGCTCAGGGAGCCTACGGGCAGGATCAGGAGTCCTATTGCGAAGAGCCCTTGGAAATCCGGGTCGTCGAAGGGGAGGAGCCTCAAAATGGGTTGATGATAAAGCTGCCCAGCCTGGAGACCAAGCGCGACTGGTGGCCCGGCTACTTCTATTGGAGCGATCCCCGCTTAAGAGTGGTCATCAACCAGGAGCATACTGGCAAATCCGCCCGGTTCATTCTGGTCACCGCGCCCATTGACCCTTCCCGCATCTCCTTCAGCATCCCCAATTGGGGTGACCGGTTCCTGAAGTGGGAAAGCCCCTTTGAATACAACCGCATTGACGAGGTGATGGGGCGGCAGCAAACCTTGACCTTCCATGGTCTCTGCGCGGAGCCCGGCATAGCTCAAGTGTGGTGGGGCGATCCCCACTCGACGCCCCCGGAGGAGAGCCTTCCCAGCGCCTTTGCTTTGACTTCAGCCTACCCCAATCCCTTCAATTCTACGGCGGTCATCGATTTCGACGTGCCGGCCGATCAGAGTATCTCGCTGGCGGCCTATAACACGTCTGGACAGAAAGTGGCGGACCTGGCGGAAGAATTCTATCCCGCCGGGCGGTATCACGTTGTCTGGCAGGCGGATAACTTACCGGCGGGGGTGTATTTCCTCCGGTTGACGGGCGAGGAAGGGGTAAGAACGATGAAGGTGGCACTTGTCAGATAAGTTGGCAAGTTGGCAAGTATGGCGCAGGGCGTCCTCATCCTGCGCCAATAACCACAGGGAAGGATTTTTGGATGCGCAACATCATTTTGCTTTTTATGGGCTTGTTCGTCGCGGCGACGCTGTCGTCCGCGGCGGTGCTGAATGTGCCCGAAGACTTCGAAACCATCCAGGCCGGCATCGACGCCGCGGAGGATGGGGACACGGTGCTGGTGGCGCCGGGGGTATATGAAGAGAATATCACGACGGCCGGCAAAGACACTATTACCCTTGCCAGTCAGATACTGACCACCGGCAACCCGGAATTTATCGAACGCACCATCATAGACGGCGGGGGCGACGGCGCGGTCGTGCAACTGCGTGATATGCAACGATATGGATACGTGCTCCTGCGCGGATTCACCATTTGCAACGGTCATGGCGAATATGCGGGTGGCATTGAAGCTACTGGGGCAACTTATGCCGAGATGGTGGATCTGGTTGTCACTGGAAATCGGGGGGGAATGGCTGCAGGCATTGGCGCCATAAGCATCTGGGACGCCCATTTCCGGAATGTTAGAGCCGTCGCTAACAATGGCACGGGCGTTTATACCTCTGCCACCCGAACCAGTTTTCAGGATTGCGATTTCTCCGGCAATGAGGGGAAGGGAGGTGAGTTAGGCGCAGGCACACTTACGGTCAGGAACACCTCCTTTCTTGACAATGCTCACACAGGTCTTAACATCTGGGTAACCAGATACATCACGCTGGATCACTTGACTATTGCCGGAACCAGGCGTCAGGAAAATCAGAACGGGCATGGCTTGCGTATTTATCAGCAGAGTCAATCGAACTTCACAGCCAGCCTCGCGAACAGCATCATCTATAGCAATGAAGGAAGCTCTATTGTATTGCGGGAAGGACCTGAAAATTCAGTGGGAACACTATCGGTCAGTTATTCAGACGTCGAAGGCGGACTGGATGGGATCGTAATCGAGGAAGGCGGTGAGCCGGAAGTCATCTGGGGTGAGGGCAACATCGACGCCGATCCCCTCTTCGTCGATCCCGACAACGGTGATTACCATCTGACTGAGGACTCCCCCTGCATCGACACCGGTGATCCCGAAGCCGAACCTGATCCGGATGGCAGCCGCGCGGATATGGGAGCCTTCTGGTTCCGTCCCTGGGGAAACCTGATTGAAGTACCGGCTGATTTCGAGGCGATTCAAGACGCCATCAGGGTCGCCGAGGAAGGCGACACGGTGCTGGTGCATCCGGGCACTTACCACGAAAACATCGACTTTCTAGGTAAGAGCATCACCGTCGCCAGCCTCTATCTAACCACTGGCGATCCGGCTTACCGCGATTCCACCTTCATCGACGGCCATTCTATCGGCACGGTCGTCACCTTCGAGAACGGCGAAACCGCTGACGCTCTTCTGACCGGCTTCACCATCACCCGCGGCAACTCAGACGGCAACGGCGGCGGCGTCCGCTGCAGCAACTCCAGTCCATCAATAATCTACAACCGGATCTGCTTCTCCTACGCGGCTGCCCGCGGCGGGGGCGTCAGTTGCGAGCCGGAAGCTAACCCTATAATCACCGACTGCCTCATCGACAGCAACTCCGTCGGCAGCGGCGGCGGGGGCGTTTGGATAGGCGAAAATTCCCATCCGACCATCGAGCGCTCCCTAATCACTGGCAATGCAGCCCGCTGGAACGGCGGCGGGATTAATATGTACCACGGCTGCCAGCCCTTTATATCGGATTGTCAAATCACCGACAATCAGGCGCATGGGAAAGGCGGGGGAATCATTGTCAGCGAGGATTGCGAGCCGGTATTCAGTGTCTGCATCATAACCGGGAACTTCTCGGAGGATGTGGGTGGAGGGGCAGCCGTGGAAAGAAATGCTCATGCGACCTTTAACCGCTGCTTTTTCACCGGCAACAGGGTCAATCAAGTGTTAGGTTTGGATTTCGCCGCGATTCAAGGCTCGAACGTCGCGCTGCTGAACTGCACCATTACCTGGCCGGCAGTCGAGGGCTGGACTTACTCGATTCACAGTTCAGCGTCCGATGTGGTTCTGGTGAATTCAATCATCTGGGGAGAAACTCCGCTGGGAATCACCTTCAACCCGGACAGCGCCGCCAACAGCTTGACTATTGCCTACTGCGACATAGCCGGAGGCTGGGAGCCGCAAAACTGCCAGTTGAATTGGCTGGAAGGCAACATCGGCGATAATCCCCAGTTTGACGATGACTATCACCTGACCGAGCGCTCCCCGTGTGTGGACGCAGGAACCTCCTTTTTTATCTGGGGGAACGACACTCTGGTCAATCTGACTGAGGATGATTTTCGGGGTTTGGCGCCGGATATGGGAGCTTTTGAGTCCGAGTATATCAACGAGACTGAGAGGGATCAATCCAGCCTGCCGTTGACTTTTACTATTCATTCGATATACCCCAATCCCTTCAACTCCACTACCACCATCACCTACTCCCTGCCCTACCGCAACTCGGTCAGCCTGTCCGTCTTCGACCTGAGCGGGCGATTGGTGGATGTCCTTTACGACGGCGTTCAAGTCCATGGCGTCCATTCCGTCCATTGGAGCGCTGAGGGACTGCCGTCGGGGGTGTACCTGGCTCGTCTGACAACGCCGACGGGGAGCGCCGTCTCCAAGGTGCTGCTAGTGCGATGAGGGCTCCTGCCCTAAGAAAAAAAACCGCTGAATCTCTCCAGCGGTTTTTTATTCACCTATCGGCTATCCTGCGGCAGTTACTTCCCGACGACTGGAGCTAAGGTGTCAACCATCTCTTCAATCCTTGACGTGTCGCCAATCTGAGCGATGATGGGTATCTCGTCGATGCTCTTCCCCAGATTCTCCAGTTCAAACTTCGCCCCCGCTACCAAACCGCTGTCTGAGTACTGCGCAAACTTGTCGAGATAACGATTAAGCTCGATGCGAGCCTGCTCAAGATCGTTCAGATGATTGGCACAAATATAGCCAATCATAAACTGCGAATTGGCGCCGTGCCGAGTCTTGGGATAATCGCGGACGATCTGGCGATAGGCCTCAATTGCTTCGGCGAACTGTTCCTTCTTCTGGAATTCCTGCGCCTTGGCGAACAACTCGACCTCCATGCCCGGCGCGGCGTCCTTGGAACCGCCGCAGCCCGTCGCCAGAAGCAGCACCAGCGCAAAGTATGCCGCTGCGAAACCGACTCTCCCCAATGTTAAAGCCATTCAGAATCCTCTTTACTGTAGCTTTTGGAATTGGCGCATTTTTCTATGGCAATTTACATCGGATTGCGCGCGAATGCAAGGATGTTCGAGCCTTGTAGACTGAGAAAAACTCGTTGAGCAATTCCTTAGGGCAGATACAGAGCCCTTAAAGCAGCGGAGCAATCCCGGCTGACAAAGCGAAGGAAATAGACCCCTGCCGATATTCCCGCGCCGCCGCAATCCAAAGTAAATTCATTTGCGCCCGCAGCCAGCGCGCCCGATGCAACCGTCAGAACCACTCGGCCTTCGCAGTCAACAAGCACCAGCCGTCCGCTGGCGCGCCGCGGCAAAGACAAGGTTACATTCGTCCTGTTGTTAAAAGGATTGGGCCAGGCGTCAATCCTCGTTTCCGCTGGCATCGGCGCAGAATCAGCGGGTTGGACGCGATTGGGTTCTCCCACCACGCAGCGCCCGTCCCGCCGCATGTTGCCTTTGAAAGTGGGCCATGAGTACTCGGAAGTCCGCCCGGGAGTGCCCCAGATCAGCATTCTTCGGTCGGTGGTGACAGCAATCAAGTCAATGTCGCGGTCTTGGTCAACGTCCCACAACGTCGGCGTCCAGGCGAAAGAGCCGCCGCCGTAACCTTCGAGTTCAATGGGGAAATTAGGGACGACCTCCCCGTGACAATCATAGGCCACAATGACGCTTGACAGGTCGTTCCCCGGCGACAAGGCCGCCACCACGTCGTTGACGCCGTCGCCGCTGACGTCAGCGGCCAATACTGTGCCGATAACCGACCGATTCAAATGAATAGGATAGCCCTCCAGCGTTTCACCGGCTGAGGTCCAAGCGTAAATGGATCCGCCCTCGATGGGATTGTAGGTGCCAAAGATGAGTTCAGGTATGCTGTCTCCGGTTATGTCAGCGGCGATGGGATTGCCTTCGGGATGACCGGTAGGACAATCGAGCGGGAAACCGTCCAACAGTGAGCCGTCCCCACGATAGGCATAGATGCCGGCACTGCCGCCCATGTCAGCCGCCCACAACAGTATTTCCTGTCCGCGCCGTCCATCAAGATTCACCAGCGTCGGAGCGCTGTGAATGGTCTGAAAGCTGCCGACGGGAAAACCGGGCACCCGGCGGCCGTCTTCAAACCAGGCGTAAATTTGAGCGGGCTGGTCAAGATAGCGGGCATTACCGACCACAATCTCAACGCCTTCACCGCCGTCGATATCGCCGACCACCGGCGAAGACGATGAACCGCGGTGATAGACTACCGGCCAGCCCTCAATCTGGGTGCCGTCGGATCCGTATATGTTGAGCCTGGCGTCTGCTTCAACGCTGTCGGGCAGCGTTGACCAAGAGTTGAACACAATCTCCAGAGCGCCGTCTCTGTTGACATCTGCGATCGCTGGAACGCCGCAATCGACGCTTCGTCCAAGGTCAACCGGGAACGGCTCGATCTCGCCGTTCTCGGAGTCCACCAGATGCAGGAAGCCCAGATCGCTGATATATACTATATCGTTGTCTCCGTCTTGGGTCAGGTCTCCGACGGCGATGGTGGCGTTGTGGCGGGGATTAGTCCAAAGCTGCGGGCGGTGAGAGCGCAAGGGATAGCCGGGAAAATGCGCGCCGTCGTTCTGAAAGACAAACAGCATGCCTTCCGCGTTCAGAAGAGCTATCTCCCAATCAACATTCCCATCGAAATCGAGCACCGCTGGGCATATTCCCCAGATGGTGGACTCACCTTGAAGCACGCGGGGCCAGCCGAATAAAAGGCCGAAATCATCGGCTGAATCGCGGTGAGGACCGCCTTGAGCGCACCACCGGGTTCCCCTTTCTCCGCTGAAGACCGGCTCCCCGCTGAACAGCCACGCGGAAATAAAGGCAAGCGCCGCAAGGACCTGTAATGGGAAACTGGTCCCCGCGGCGCTGGTTTTAGAGTTGAACATGTTGTTCGGCAAATAGATTAGCGTTTGTTTCAATCCTCACCCGGCCTAAAGGCCGGGTGCTATTAGCGAACAAGCTCAACTTTGCGCACTGACCGCTGTGAAGCTGAGTTGATCTCAATAAAATATAGCCCGCTGGCAGCCGGCAGTCCGTGGCGGGCGCTGTCCCAAGTGAAGTTGTAGCTTCCGGGCGCGAGCTGGCGGGTTTGGTTCTGGAATACTTCCCGGCCCATAACGTCCACCACCCGCATAGAAATCTGACCGTATTGGTTCAGATAAACCGGCACCGTTACCGCGCTGTTGAATGGATTAGGGTAGGCGGGGTCCATGCAGAATATATATGGACCCATACCGATAAGTTCGTCGTCCTTTGGTACTAAAGTTGTATCCGGGGGCGGCGTGCCGGACCAGTTGCCGGCGAAGCAGAAAACCTCGCCGAGGACATTGGCGGCCATGACATCCATCCAGCCGTTTCCGTCTAAGTCGCGCGAGGGAACCGCCAGTGAAAAATCTCGACCCAGAACAGCACTGCTCCAAGACCATAACACGTGATAACCGTCGCCGCTGAGGGCGTAGAACCGCCCCAAGGCGGTGCCGATGACGAAATCCGACCGTCCGTCGTTGTCGAAATCGATGGTGGAAGCCATGCAGCCTATGTGGGTACCGACATAAATAGAATCAAGCCAAGCAATCTCCGCGGTGCGACCATCGAGTGCGCGGACCGTGGAGTCATCACCGAAAATGATATCCGGCGAGCCATTACGATTGACATCGCTGGCGGCGATGCCCATCGACAGGTCGTCGTAATTGCGGTTGTTCCACAGAAGGACGCCGTTGGAACCATTGAAAACGGACAATCCCTCATCCACGGTAACAACGCAAAGGTCCACGCTTCCGTCGCCATTAATGTCACCCCTCAGGGGGAACATGTTGTCAAGATGCCCATCGACATGGTTGTTCCATACCTCTCGACCGCGCCGACCATCCAGCCCAAACAGACCGCCGTTCTCGCCCAGTACGAACAAGTCCCTGACGTTGTCGCCGGTGAAATCGGCGACCGAGAAGACGTCGCGCGGCGCTTCATCCATCTGGTGGATCCAGATGGTTTGACCATCCTCTCCATTAACCAACACTACGGCGTTAGAGGCATATTGATTGTCAACCTCCGCCACGCCTATAAAAACATCGTACAATCCGTCAGCATTAAAGTCGTAACTGCCTTGGGTGACTACGATGTTCCCGCCTCCGTCGTGCAGGGCGTGGGAATCCCAAATCCAGATTTCTTCACCGGTGCGGCCGGATAGGGCTACAACCATATTAGCGCCTCCTTCCAAGCCAATCGCCAAATCGCTGAGTCCGTCGCCGTCCCAATCCCCGCCGCGGCTGATGCAGTATTGATTGTGCACCAATCCCTGGCGCCAGGGATTAGCGTTCGTCGTATAACTCCAAACCGGTATAGCTTCACCGGAAGCCGCCGCATGGTAGGCGTTGATTGAAAAATCGTTGGTTGCGATTACAACGTCGTTGAGTCCATCGCCGCTGACATCATCGATGTCCTGGATGGCTCGAACGCGGGGAATGGGATTGTCGCGGTTGCCGACCGTAGTATTCCACAGCACCTCGCCGCCGTTGTAATTGTCAAGGTTGGACAATCCATCCAGCATTATACGGATCTCCGGTGTGTCAGGGTCGTTGCTGACCACCGTCACCTCCGCGTGGAAGCCGCTGTCAACAAACCGATTCGGCCTAAAAAACAGGGGGATTTTATATAAGCCTGGTTCGGTGAAGGTATGCGGAAAATTGTATAAACCTGAGAAGAAGGAGGGGTTCGTGAAGTTTAAACGCGCTATTGTTAGGGGTTCGCCCCCGTTGTTCTCGACCTCCAGCATTCGAAGGTTTGAGTTGTGAATGTACTGCCCGCAGCGCGCTGTACCAAAGTTGATGTTCCGGGTGGCGATCTGAATATCCCGACGGGCGTGGACGCCTTTGCCCCTCAGGTCGATCCAATAGGTTTCTCGGTCGAGGTCGAAGGTCAAACCTACCTCAATGCGCGCTGAATCTTCAAAAAAGGGTTGAAAGGAGATGGGGAGCGCTGCTGAATCACCCCCAGCAATCTCATGGGGAAAAACCCAATCATGGGGCATGAAGATTTCTTCCATGCCGTTTCGGTACTCAAGCTGGCTCAGGTGAGCGGAGCGAGCGCCGTCGTTATAGACCCAGAGCGTCCAGATGACCTCCTGGTTAATGACTACCGAACCGAAGTTGTGACTCAGGGCCGAGAACCGCATATTTCCATCGGGACGGATGAGTATCTGGTACAGCATATCCCCTTCTTTGTTGTCGCCGTCGTCCGTCAGCCAGAGATATTCGCCGTCGGAGGCCAAGCCGTCGGGATTTATCGCTGGTGTGGGAATGGTGCGGATAAACCGGCCGCTCTCCGGATTGACGACCCGGACCTCCTGAGCCAAACGGTCAGCGACATACAGCCTTCCCGCGTGGAAAGCGCAATCCCGGCTGTGCCGTCCCGAAAACGGCAGTGACCGCAACACCTCCCCCCGGGCATTGACTTGATATACGGATCCCTGCTGTTCCGAATAGGTGGCAGCCCACAGGGTTGGTCCGTCGCCGGCCAAGCCGCCCAGATGGGGATGAGGATTCTCGAAGCCCACCTCAGAACCCTCGTGACTGACGAAATAGGTGTGGGCATCGCGAGGGGACAAGTACGCAAGACGATCTTCGAACCAGGCTAAACCGAGGCAGTCAGAGACAGGAGCTTCAATGCTGTCGATTACCGTCCCTTCCTGTGGATCAAACGAGCGAATCCAGTTCCCGCTCTCGCCGACGCCTCCCATCCAGAAAACGTGGCCGTCCCAAGCCAAGCCCGCGGATTGCTCCGGGATAGGATAGCAGGCTAGGATCTGGTCTGCCTGCGCCGGGCCGACCAGCAGTAGAAGCCCGGTCAGCAACGCTGAAAGAACGCCGGGATTGTGGGAATAGTGCTTTTGAAACATCTCTGTGTTTTTCGTTAAAAACGATGAATTTTTTCCTCTTTACCGCCGAAGGCGGTTCCCCTCTTCTTCGACCGTTAGACTCTCTCCACCGGTTGCCGGAACTTGGTTTCTCACTTAAGGTACACTCCCCGAATCAACGCGGATACGCCGGGGGCGGATACTTGCACCATATAAACTCCTGACGCGACCTTCCCCTCGCTGAATATCCTTATCGGTATGCTGTGAGCGCCATCAGCTAAAAGACCGGGGTTATAACTGCCGATAAATCTTCCGTTTATATCCCATACCGCAATTGTAATTGGCGTCGGTCGATCCAAAGTGAATTTCACCTCCGGATCGCTGTTAAAGGGATTGGGCGCAAGGAGGCCTTTCATATATGGAAGCGGAGGCTCATCGCATTTCCGGTGCGGTGCTGTCATATCACCGGCGCTGGATATGCACAGCACCCTCCCGTCCGTGAAAACCGCCACCGCGTCATTGGTTCCCCCCAGATCTACGTCGTCAAAGCTGAGGACTTTGGCGGCGGCGCCGTGTCCGCGACGATCGAATGACCATAACAGTTCTCCGTTTCTTCCGTTCAGGCAGAACACCATACCGGTCTCAGTTCCGACCAGCAAATCCGGGCAGCCATCGAAATTATTATCAGCGTGCGTCGAAAGAGACGTTATTCGAGAGATGTCTTCCGCCCAAATCGACTGCCCGTTGGCGGGGTCCAGACAGATTATCCGCCGTCCGCCGCTGGTGAAAAGCAGGTCTTTTAGGTTATTGTCGTTGTAATCCGCGCCGGAATCGAGCAGGTGCTGAAGCGGTTCCTGCAGGTTTTGACCCTCAACAGATTCCGTCAACCACAGCCGTTGTTGACCGTGAAGCGACCAGCCGGCGATGGATCCGCCCGGGGCGCCGGTGACCAAGTCCAGCCAGCCGTCGCCGTCCAAGTCTTGGACCGGCTGGATGGGGGGAGCGCATTCGGCGTCGAACATCTCCATCAATGCCCCATCCACGCCATTGAAGATTTTAATGTGATTTTCTGAGTCGATGCAGACAAGCTCGGCCACTCCGTCCCGCGTGAAGTCATCCACCATCGCGACGTCGGTCACCGAACCGGGATTATAGGCCCAGGCCGCGTGTCCGGTGGCGCCGTTAAGCCGCGCCAGACGATGGACGCCGTTGTTCTGCGAATAAAGCAATACTATCGGGTCATCCGCGCCGTCGCCGTTTATGTCATCTGCGGCAAGCAAACGCTTGACGCCGCCT
This sequence comes from uncultured bacterium, assembly GCA_964497555.1. Lineage (GTDB taxonomy): Bacteria > Electryoneota > AABM5-125-24 > Hatepunaeales > Hatepunaeaceae > CAZCEM01. The sequence continues at coordinate 1,204 of CAZCEM010000026.1, read as the reverse complement.
CCAGCGCCCACGTTTCGCGCGTCCCAGCGCCATAAAAGCCTGCCGTTCTTGCCGTCTATGCCATAGACCGCTCGGTCTCCGTCACCGGATCCGAGTATGACGTCATTAAAGCCGTCTCGGTTCAGATCACTGCCGGTCGAAATTCCATAGTCGGGATGCACTCCCGTCGGGGAGTAGGGCTGGTTCCGAAAATCCTGCCGCCAAAGGACATCTGTAACCCCCGAACCGAATCCGTTTAAGCAATACACCGTGCCTGTGGGTCCGACGGCGACGGCTTCATGAATCCCGTCATTGGTTATGTCCGACAGCTTGCCCGCCGCGCCAACCGTTCCTTCGCCGCCCTCCAGGCTGTGCGACCACAGCGCTGTTCCCGCCACATAAACGCTGTCGCTGCCGGTGCCCTTCATTAACAGACGATAAGCGCGCTGGAGTTGGTTGCTGAAAACAATTAATGTGTCCACATAGGTGAATTCGTCGTGAGGTGTGAACCATCCGTTCACCCACAATGTCTCAGCGGTCACCAATTCGCGGGGAAGCTCCGACTGGTCGAAACAAAAAATATCGCGGATGCGGAAGCTCAGCGAATCAACCAGCAGCCTTTCCTGAGAGGTATTAAATAGGGCGATTCGCGTCAATTTGCTGCCGTCGCGCCAGGGATCGGCTCTCACCACGCCGAAGTCAACGGTGTCGGGCCAGACGCCAAGACGGCGGTTGTGAAAGGTTCCCAAGCCTTCAAATAGAACGGTGAGCACCGGCTCTTCCGGGTCATTGGAACGCACCACCAGGGTGTCCCGGTAAATAATGTAATCCCGCGGCGAAAAGGTTATCGGCACCAGTAGAAATTCGCCTGGCGCGATTTCGGACGAATCGGCGACATTCCCTATGCGGAAGCCGTTGAGGTTGTTGTGCAGCAGGCGCACGGATTCGACCTCAAGCGTCTCTCCGCCGACATTGAACAAGGCAAAATTGATGGTGGAAGTGCCGATGACATCCACCACTCCAAAGTTAAAATGCCGCGATATTGGCAGCAGACGGGGACGTACCTCACCAGAGGGGTCAATGGTATAAAGGACGTTAAAATCGTTGTTCGGACCGTGATCAATCAGATATAATCGGTTCTGGGCGCAGGTTATCCCCGTGGGTCCATACATCGGCGTCGGCTGTATGTCGATTTCTCGGCGGGAGGCGGGATTATATTGGTGTA
>CAZCEM010000025.1:0-12744 GCA_964497555.1 uncultured bacterium | reverse complement strand
GACTTGATATACCCCCCTTCTATTGAAGGGGGGCAGGGGGGTTGTTTTACTGAATTAATGACTGTTTGAAAGCTAATTGGTATTAAGAGAGGGAAACTCATTCTCGGATGCAAAGATGTTTCGCATGGTTGAACATCAAGCCGATATCGCCGTAGAGCTGGCCGCGCCGAATCGGGAAGCCTTTTTCCGAACCTCGCTGGAGGCGTTAGTCAGTATCCTGGCAGAAGGCGTCATGCCGCTCCCACTGAAGGATGAATCGGAATGCCGTGAGATCCTAAGGGTGGAAGGCTTCGATGATGAAGAGCTGCTGATAAAGCTGCTCAACGAGTTTCTGTTCCTGTGCCAGACCGGCAAGTTTTTCCCGTTGTCAGTGGAAGCCTTAGTATCAGTCGGCGATTCGTGTCTTGCAGCGACGATATACGGCTTTCGATTTAGAGGACGCCCGCCCTTCATCCGCGAGGTTAAAGCAGCCACCTACCACTGCTTGAAGATACAACGCGAGCCGGAATGGTTCGCGAAGGTGGTTCTGGATGTGTAGCGCAAATTAAACACAAAGAACATAAAAATCACTAAGGATAATCTTTGTGTTCTTCGTGCCCTTTGTGTTTAACCAATCATTCGCAGGATTACCATGGCCAATCTTAAACTTGACCTTATTCAAAAATCAGAATTCCTCTGGGAAGTGCCCCTGGACACGGTTCCCGGCATGAACGTCCCCGGCGTAATCGTGGCCTCCAAAGGCATGATCGCCCACATCTTGGACGACAACACCCCCCAGCAGGTCGCCAATGTCGCGACTCTGCCGGGAATTGTTCGAGCTTCGATGGCAATGCCCGACATCCACTGGGGCTACGGCTTCCCCATCGGCGGCGTCGCTGCGTTCGAGGTCGATAAAGGCATCATCTCCCCCGGCGGCGTGGGCTACGATATTAACTGCGGCGTCACCCTCGTCCGCACCGACTTGAGAGCCGATAAGGTCAAGCCCCGCATCAAACTTCTGGTGGATGCCCTCTACAACGCCATCCCCTGCGGCGTGGGTTCGGAAGGTAGCCTGCGGCTGTCCAACGAAGACTACAACCAGATCTTCCTCAAGGGTGCAAAGTGGGTTGTCGAGCAGGGGCTGGCGGAAACTGCCGACGTAGAGAACATGGAGGAGGGCGGCGCTATGCCTGGCGGCAATCCTGAGCTGGTCTCCGCCAAAGCCCGGCAGCGCGCCCACAAGCAGCTCGGCACGCTCGGCTCCGGCAATCATTTCGTCGAGGTGCAGGAGGTGACCGACGTCTATGACGCCGACGTCGCAGCAGCTTTCGGGCTGGCGAAGGGGCAGGTCTGCCTGATGATACACTCCGGCTCACGGGGGTTGGGGCATCAAATCTGCGACGACAACCTGTCCATCATGCAGGACGCAGCGCGTAAATACGGCATCCAACTAACTGACCGGCAGCTTGCCTGCGCGCCGTTTAAATCATCGGAAGGGCGCGATTACTTTGAAGCGATGGTCTGCGCCGCCAACTTCGCCTGGGCGAACCGGCTGATGATGGTCAGTCTGGCACGGGAGGCATTCGCCGACTTCTTCAAAGCCACCGCCAAGTCGCTGGGGATGCACATGGTCTATGACGTCTGCCACAACATCGCCAAGGAGGAGGAATTCCTCATCGACTCCGCCGGACGGATCTACGGGATTTTTGACGCGAATGTGCCGGCGAAGGACGCTCGGAAGCTGCGTGTCTGCGTGCATCGCAAGGGCGCGACCCGCTCGCTGGGTCCCGGCGACCCCCGCGTGCCCGAAGCCTACCGCGCGGTGGGACAGCCGGTGCTCATCCCCGGCGACATGGGGCGGTCTTCGTATGTGCTGGTGGGGACGGAGAAAGCCGCGTCGGTGTCGTTCAGCAGCAGTTGCCACGGCGCGGGACGGGTGCTGTCCCGCAACGCCGCCATCAAGCTGGCCAGTGGGAAGAACGTCGCCAAACAACTTGCTGAACGCGGCATCACCGTGCGCTCACAGGGGAAAATGACACTGGTGGAGGAAGTTCCCGAAGCCTATAAGGACGTTACAGTGGTCGTCGAAGCGGTGGTAGGCGCCGGCGCCTCCCGTCCGGTGGCGCGCTTAAAACCGGTGGGAACCATCAAGGGGTGATATGACGGACGCGAAAGAGCCGAATACAACCAATGTTGAAAGGCCGTCGGAACCCTCACGGTTGACCTCTCCCGGATTGACATCCTGGAGCCGTTCCGAACGCCGCGCCGCGCCGCACTGGTCGCTGATCGTCGCGGCGTTGATACTGTTTTCATTTCTGATCTACGCAGTCCGGAATTATCTAACGCCGCTGTCGCTGTCGGTGGCTATTATCATCCTTCTCTACCCGTCGCGCCGCACCCGCGAACTGCGCCCCCTGCTGGCGTTGATATTCATCGTCCTGCTGGTGTCGCTGTGGTGGAGTCTCAGCGCCTTGTTGACACCCTTCATCATCGCGTTTGCTCTGGCTTATGTGCTCAATCCGATTCTGGAATGGGCGGTGAGTAAACGCCTGCCCCGCATGGTGGTGGCGCTGGCAATCATCGGCGGGATCTTAGGCGGCATGGTGGGGCTGGGCATTATTATCGTTCCCCGCTTGGTGGAGGAGATACGAGATCTGGCGGTGAATGTGCCTGTGTGGCTGCAACAGGGTTGGAACTGGGCCATCAACCGCTTTGTGCCCTGGATCGAACGTCTGCAACTGCCGCTGGGCGACAGTTTCAGCGACCTGCAGAGCTGGCTGCCGGAGTTGCTGAACCAGTTGGCTAAGAAGGTGGCAGCGTGGGGCTCATCAGCGCTTAGCGGCGCTTTCAGCTTCGTCACCGGACTTCTGAACCTAATTCTCATCCCCATTCTGACGGTCTATTTCCTCAACGAATTCCGCAACATCCGGCGGCTGGTCTATAACGCCGTTCCCGAGCCGCATCGTCCCTTTGCCTTTGAGCTTTATCAGGCTCTGAACAGGGTGCAGTCAGCTTACATTCACGGGCAACTGCTGGTGTGTCTGTTTCTGGCGGCCTGGATCGGTCTGGGGTTGTGGCTGTGGGTGGGGGTGCCGTATGCTATGCTGCTGGGGATTTGCGCTGGTCTGGCGAATCTGATTCCCTACGTGGGCACCGCGGCGGCAGGTCTGCTGACCTTCATGGTGGCGCTGACCCAGCCGGACCCGGTCTGGACGCTGGTGAAGGCCGTCATTGTGTTCTCCAGCGCCCAGACGCTGGAGGGCAACCTGATAACCCCTAAAATTGTGGGGGATCGGGTGGGGCTGCATCCGTTAGCAGTGATATTCGTCGTATTGCTTTTCGCCACCCTGTTCGGATTTATCGGGATGCTGCTGGCGATACCGGTGTCAGCCTCCTTGAAGGAGGCTTGGAAAGTGTGGCGAAAACGTAAAATTGAGCAAACACAAACAATATCCGCGAGTTAAACTTGACATAGAGAGGATGACAAATTAAATTTAGCTTTTTCAAAGTATGAGCAGTCGTGGTGAGTTGAGAGGGAAATGCTAAGAGAGAAGAGCGCTCAGGAAAGCGTTGCGGTTAAAATGCAGGAAAACACCAAACGAAAACTCGTCTTGGCTGTTGACGATGAAGACTTGACGCGGGAAGTGCTGGCTCAAGCCTTGACGGTGCTGGGATATCAGGCGGTTGCGGTCAGCAACGGCGAAGAGGCTTTGCAACTCTACCTTAGCCGGAGACCAGCAGCCATCATCACCGACATCCACATGCCCAAGATGAACGGACTGGAGTTGTTGCGTGAGGTGAAAAAGCTGGACGCCAACCTGCCGGTCATTCTCATCACCGGCTACGACGCCGGTGAAGCCCGTAAAGCAGCGGAGTCCTACGGTGCCAAAGCCCTGCTCATCAAACCCTTCCGCATCCACGAACTCAAAGACATCCTCGTCGAAGTGCTCAAATAGGCTGACGCACAGTTGAAATTCTTTTCGCCGGAGACGGACGCCCTCAGCCGTTTCCGGTGATTTTTTTTATCAGTTTATCCTTCAAACCACCGAAGCTGCCGTTGGACATCAGCGCCACCACCTCGCCGCCGCGGAGATGCCGGCCTAAAAGTTCAGCAATCGCCTCAACCGAGTCCTCCACCCAAGCTGACTTCCCACTTTGCTCCAAGCCCGCCGCCACCGCCCAACGGTCCAGCCGCTCGTCTTCAGGCAGCCGCTCCTGACGATGCAAGGCGCCGAGAATTACGTAGTCTGCGTCGTTAAACGCCGCAGCTAATTCGTTTTGAAAGCGTTTGCGAACCATGGTGTTCGAGCGCGGCTCGAAGACAGCCCACAGTCGGCGGTCAGGATGCCGCTGCTTCAAAGCTGACAGCGTTTCGCGTACAGCGGTCGGGTGATGCGCGAAATCGTCGTACAACACGACCGACGAGCCTCCATGAGGAAATTCACCCGCCAACTCCATTCTCCTTGCCACGCCTTTAATGCTCTTTAATATCTCCAGCGAACTCTCGACGGACACTCCCATCTCACGAACGACAATCAGCGCAGCTAAGGCATTCAGAAGGTTGTGCCGTCCCGGCAGAGGTATTTCCATCGTCCATCGCCCGCCTTCCGGAGACAAGATTTCACCACAGGTTGACTCGCCCGATGTTCCCATCTCCAACCGCCAGTCGCAGCCGGCGCTCTCGCCGTAAAAGATAACGGGACAAGAGGCGTTTCCAGCTATCTCGCACACCGTGTCATCATCGCCCCAAGCCACGAGCCTTCCAGCGCGTGGGAGCAGCCGGACGAATTTGCGGAAGGCATCCTTCACCGCTGCAAAGTCGGGATAGATGTCGGCATGGTCAAACTCGACGCTGGTCAGCACCGCGAAATGCGGGCGGTAATGGAAGAACTTCGGGCGCTTGTCGTAATACACCGCGTCGTACTCGTCGCCCTCGATCACGAACTCGCCTCCCCCCCCGAAGGCGCAGGGAACCGGCAGGTCGCGGGGAATGCCGCCTATCATCCAGCCTGGGTTGAGCCCGGCTTGTCGCAGAATCGCTGCGGTCAGGCTGGCGGTGGTGGTCTTGCCGTGGGTGCCGGCGATAACCACGCTGCGGCGGAGCAGCCCCGGCCGGCTGGCAAGATAGCGGCGGTTGATGAGTTCCGGCAGCGAGATGAGGGGTAATGAGCGGTCCAGCGCCGCTTCCAGCTCGACATTGCCGCGGGAGACCGCATTACCGATGACGATTAAGCCATCCGAGGGCAGGTTGTCGGGCGAGAAGCCTTCGAACACCCGAAGCCCCTGGCCGGCGAGGAAGTCGCTCATCGGGGGATAAATGCCGGCGTCGGAACCAGTCACGTCAAATCCAGCGCGGTGCAGCTCCGCTGCCACTGAAGCCATCGCTACGCCGCAAATTGCAACGAAATGGACGCGGCGATGGTTGGAATCAGCGAAGAGGGGGGAAGTTGAGGAATTTTGCATTGTTGATGAGGGAGAGCCTAAACACAAAGGGTACAAAGAACACCAAGATTGTTTATTTTCTTTGTGCCCTTTGTGTCCTTTGTGTTTAAAACATCTTATTGGAACAGCCGTAACATGTTCACGCGCGCGGCAATGCCCGATGCGCCGGAGGCGCTTACGGTCGGTTGGATCGAGATGGGGGATGTATTACTCGCGCCTCGCCCGGCTTCCACCGCTGACGCGACATGGTTTAAAATCAGCCCTCCGATGAATAGTATCGCCGTCTGTCCGTAGGTGTCCGATTTGATGCGGATGTCTTTGAAATGCCGGCGGTTAGCGTCGCTGTCCCAATGCCAGTCGGTGCCGGGGGTGGTGTACATGGCGTCAAACTGCCGGTCGCGCAGCCGGGCTTCGTTGTAGGACGCTCGATCCATCCAATTGCCGATATCTACGTAGTATTGGTGCTCTGAGTCCCTCGATACACCGGCGTGCTGGGCTGCAAAGGTGCGATAGTCATCTTCCAGCCAACGGCTGTAGGTTTTAGAAAACACCACGCCGCCGAGCAGAATCGCTTCCGCAGCTAAGAATCCGTATCCAGCAGTCCTCCGGTCGTCGTGCAGTTGTCCCCAGCCTGGGATCAGAACTGACCGCAGGAAAGCCTGGCTCTTCCGCGTCCGTCGGGATTTATCTTCGGCAGAGGGCGATTCGTCGCCGTTAGTGGCAGGTAATTGCAGTTGTGCCGCCGGATCCACCAACCACAGCCGCTGCTGAGTTACGGGGAGTTCAGCAGACGCGGACGGCTGAGACCATCCGACTGCGCCTGCTGTCGTCAACAAGATTAGGATTAGAAGCGCTCTCACCATGAGAAATTCAATCCGCCGACAACCACCGGATGTCCATCATAGTGGATTTGTCGGAAGCCTACCTGAGCCTTGGCCTGGCGTTTCAGGGCGCGCACGCTGAAACTGGCTTCCAGCGCGGCGGCAACGTGATTCAACATAGCGACCTGCATGGCGTAGGATGAATAATCCAGCAGCAGGTTGGACTCGTGGCGCATGTCCATGTAGCGTTCAGACAGCAGCCGCCGGCCGTCGTAGTACGGGGTGTCGGGATTGTCCTGCAGCAAGCCTTCGTCCAGATAGGCGTCAGCCCAGCCAAAGCCAAACTGGTGAATGTACTTGCCAATCATCTCGTAGTACTGCTGGTCGTGGCTGCGGCTGGCGTTCCGGTCGTTGTAGTCGGGCAGTTCGTGGGTGAAGCCTTGATTAGGCAGGTAATGGATTTTATCGTTCCAGGACTCTTCGACCCATTCCGGCTCGGTGCCGTGATAGGCGCCGGAATCGCCATATTGGGGATTCAGCGCCAGCTCGTATTCCTTATCGCGGTACTTGCGCTCGCTGAAGCAGTCGTCGGCGTAGGTCTTGAATTCCCTGTCCTTTTTCTGTCCTTGGTTCCAGTAATAAATCACGCCCGTCCATGCCAGCACCTCCACCGTGAAGAAGGCTGCGGCGCGGAGGTTGTGTCCGGCGTAGTACTGCCCCGCACCGGGCATGATGGCTGACAGCATCAGAGCTTTGCCGGGGTTCAGCGACTGAGGATCCTGGGTGGTCGCCTTAAAGCTGGGGCTGCTGGAAGGCGTGATGCCGTCCGCGGCGAGCTTCATCCCCAGCGTATCCAGGGTGAAGAGCCTCGAAGACAGGCTGCCCTCCGAGGCAAAGGAAGCGGTGACGAACAACAGCAGCAAGGCTGTCAGGAGAAATCTCTTCATGGGGACTCCATGGAAAATATCTTCAGAACTTGGTAGCTATGGGGTGGTGTAATTGCTTGTTTAACTTTCTTCAATTAAAGCTCACCACTTTTGATTTTATCAAACAGTTCTCTATCCATTTGATCAAGAATTTTAGAGATGATTGGAATCAGGTTTGGGAGATGCAATACAGTTGTTTCCCATACAATCTTCAGATCGACTCGGAAATACTCATGGATTTTTTTCTCCTCATTCCTCTGATTTTTCCCCATGGGACGAGTGGTTGACGTTTTCTTTCGGACAGAGGGATACTCCTAACCGCCTCTCCGATAATCTCAAGACAACGCTCAACCGCCATCTGAGTCTTTCTATCTTTGAGAAAATCCTCAAAGCTTTTCTGTCCCATGAACTCAACTGCATCCTTGGCGCTGTTAAGGATATCACGGTAGTAGTCATTATATGATGGTTTTTCTCTCATACAGGAACCACCTCCCGCAGTATAAAAATCCCTATGACAGGTTTTAGCGAGCTCTTCATCACTAAATCAACCTTTCTTCCAATCAGTTTGGAAAGCCTTTGTTCAAGTTCAATATATCGAAAAAGGTCCATGCTGCCATCAAACTCCACCAGCAAATCCACGTCGCTGCGTTTGCGCTGTGCGCCGCGGACATACGAGCCGAACAGCCCCAGATAGCTGACGGAGTAGTCCCGCTTCAGCTCCGGCAGGTGCTCCCGCAGGATCCTCAGGATGACATCCTTGTCCAGTGGCTTTTCTTGAGACTTCCGGATCCCAGCCGATTCCGATTCCCCGCTCTTCTTCACCTCTCCCTTTCCTAGCTTTCTACCTTTCCAACTTTCTACCTTTCCAACTTAAATAAAATCAAACAACACCGTCACATACCACCGCCACTCACGTCCGTAGGTGTTCAACGAACCAGTGTCATCACTGATGGTGAACTGGTCCAATCCATACGCCCCGGTGAACTGCACGTCGGTGGGGTAGCCGTACCATGAGAACAACCGCAGCCTCAGTTCGCCGCCCACGTCCTTCTTGACGTCGTCCAGTCCGACATGACCGCCTTCCCAGGCATCGCCTGCTTCCGCGAAGATTCCAGCGTGGACGCGGTCCAGATACCAGGGCCCCCAGCTTCGATCGATGTTCGTCCAAACCGGCAGCCTCAGCGACAGCCGCCCCGCCAGCTTGCGCGTTCCTCCTAGGCTATAAAAGCTATACCCCCGCAACCCCGGAAGACCGCCTGCGTACAAATGATAGAAAGGATCGACCGGCTGGGAAATCCAGCCGCCGATCAACCTGGGGTTGACCACCAAATCCTGGTACAGCGTCTGATAGTAGTCGAGGTCGGTCTCCAGCCTGGTGTAGTCGTACTGGTCATAGACCTCGACGATGGTGCCCTTTTCAGCTTCGACTTCGAAGCCGTCGAGGAAGCGGTTCCATTCCTGCCCGGCTTCAATCCAGCCGCGCCAGCCTCCGCGGGGGTGGATGTCGTCGTCAATTTTCAGTGCTCGACGGTCCGCGTCCAGCCGCAGGATGGCCGCATCACCGCGATGGTAGGTGTAACTGAAGCTGCTGCCGTCATCGAACTCCATCACGGCTTTATACCGCGAGTTGCGATAGGTGAGTGAAGCGGTGGAGCGGTTGAACACCGGATAGCGAGCGCCCAGGTCGAGTTCGGTCAGGTCGAAGGAGTAGTCGATGGTATAAATATCATATATCGGCACAGCCACACCGTTTTCGATTCGCTCGCCGATGATGACCCAGTTGTCGTCGAAGGTCTGGCGTTGCTTGCGGGTGATGTTGTAGGCTTCCAGGAACAGCGTCGGCGCGAGCTGGCGGTATTCACCGCTTAGGTATAGGTCGCGCTCGCCGGCGGCGTCCATCGCCGCGCCCGCGAACAGCGTTACCTTGTCCAGCAGGTCGCCGGTGTACGCGTAGAATCCCGGCTTAAACACCCCGTAATCCCACATGAGCCGCGGAATCACGAACAGCTTGTTAAACGGCGCGGAATAGGACTTCACCGCGCCGTCATAAGACGGTAACGGCGGTAAGTCGGGCCGTTCCTGCTGGTCGAGGTCGAGGTAGCGGGTGTATTCCACCGGCACCGGCTGCGGATCGGTTAGCCACCGCATCCGAAAGCCGCCGTCTTCGAATTCCGAGTAAGCTATCTGACCTTCCGGGCTGACCGCGGGCATAAACGCCCCGCCGAGGACGTTGGTCAGCGGTACAATCGAGCTGTCAGCTATGTTCATACGGTACAGGTTAAAGATGCCGGTGCGGTCGCTGGCGAACACCAGAGCTGAGCCGTCCGGGGTGATGGTCACGTCCCGGTCGTCGGCTTTGCCGCATACCACCGGCTGCCAAGCCTTCTGCCAATCCGGTTCATTCAAATCATACTTACAAATATCGCGCGGATCCAGTAACAGCATCGTCAGGTAGATGGTCTTTCCGTCCGGCGCGAACCGGGGGCTGAACATCTGCCGCCCGTCGTCGAAATGCGTCAAGAATTCCCACGTAACTCTCTTCGTAAGATCGTCGTCCTTTCCCAAACTGTCGGGCAGCATGGCTATTACCAGATTGTTACTGCCACCAGCGTTGTGAACGGCGACGATACGCTTGCCGTCCGGCGCGAAGGACGGCTGCGACAGCCGCGCGTCCTTGGTTAGGCGATAGTCCTTCTTCGCAGCCGGATCCCACAGGTACAAGTCATTGAAGTGCGAACCGTGCCGGTTGGGGCCGGATTTGCGGGAATACACAATCCGCTTCCCGTCCGGCGACCAGTCGAACGCGCCTTTGACCGGGCTGTCCTCCGCTTCGTCAAAGCCGGGCGCATTGAACTGCCCCTCTTTGATGGTCTTGGACTGCTCCTTGCCGGCTTTAGTTTTATCGACGATCTTGCCTTCTTCCACGTCGAAGCAGATGTAATGGCTGAGCGATAAGTAATCCTCGCCTTCGTTGGTGAGGAACGCCAGCCGCTTGCCGTCAGGCGAGAACTGCGGATACAGGTTGGCGAAACCTTTGTCGTAGATGAGTTCACCGCTGACAAGGTGCTCCCGGATGGTGGCGGTCTTAAGCTCGTAGCCGCTGATCAGGCTGTCCAACCATTGCTTATATAGCTCATCGTCGGTAATGCCTAAAGCGTTTTTGCAGGCCTGGTTGAATGTGATGATCCTTGGCCTCGAAAGTTGGTGGGAGAGGTTACGCAAAGCTCCGTCACCATAACGATGGGCAATAAAGCGCACCAGACTCAGCCCATGATTATACACTGACTCCGCGTCGATGCTGTTCTTGCCGAACACGCCCATCTGGCTCAAGGTCAGCAGGTGGTGATTCAGCGCTCGTACCCGCAGGTTCATATCCCGGTGGCTGTCCCACCAGTCGTGCCCCAACTGGGGATTCTGATATTGCGCCGTGCCTTCCGCCAGCCACATAGGCACACTGGTGAAAGCCACCGGCCAACTCATGATCTGGTTGGGGTAGCCCCGCAGAACGTCCGGGCGCTTCTCCGATTCGTAGCCGATGTTCTGAAAGTACAGTGCCGGCAGCCAGCGTGGACCCACCCGCGAAGCCCCCAACTGGATGATGTGGGTGAACTCGTGAGTGACCACGTCGTACAGCCAGTTGTGGGTGCCGCGCAGCTCGAAGTCCAGCGGCTTTGCCCAGATCTCAATTTTGTTGTCATAATACCATGCGCCGCCGTTGGAGTAGTCGTCGTGGTCGCGGATGACGAAATGCACCTTCCCATCGGGGCGGTAGTTATACATCGACGTAATCGGCTCGTAGATTTCTTCGCCGATGGCAATCACAATCCGAGCCTCCCGCTCGTTTTCGGGCGAGAAATGCGCGAAGAAATGCTCGGTCTCCAGGGTCTTCCATTTCAGTTCGGGGTGGTTGTACTCCTCAAACTGAGCCAGGGCTGGGGGAACGGCCAGCAGCAGAGCCAAGAGCAGCCCAACCCTACCCCACCGACGCGCCCCTCTCTTCGGAGTGCCCTCTGAACGTAACGTCCATCTCGTCCACAGCTTCCACAACCCAGAGCGGACTGAAAGTCCGCCCATCAAGCCGAAGTTTTTTCTCACCCGCGCGTCTCTCATTTTACGGCGATCTTCACTTTGCGGGTCTGGCTGCGACCGGCGGCTTCCGCTTTGACGACAGCTATGTAAGCCCCCCGCGGCACATTCGACAAATTCCAGGGCACTTCGTGGTTCAAGCCTGGTTCGCCCGGTCCCGTCAATGTCGCAATCCGCTCGCCCATGATGTCGTAAATATCAATCTTCACTTGTGCCGAGGCGGTCAGGAAATACCGAATGACCGTTGAGCCGCTGGCAGGATTGGGCCAGTTGTAGCACTGCCCCGCGGGAAGCAAGTCCTGACCCGGACGAGGTGTGAAGGGCATGGCTGGTTCGTTAACAACGTTGGAATGGTCGTTGTCGCGATAGACCCCGTTCCACCACCAGTCCTCGTAATCCCCGCGCAAGATTAGGTTGAACACCGTCACACCATCCCGCCCGGCTACCAGAATCTCCGGATCAGGAAGGCTGTCCAGTTGACACAACCGAAGCTGCGGCATAATTAATCCCGGTTCCAGAGGAAAACTGCCCAGCGGCTGACCCGCCAGCGACAGGCTGTTCACGCGTGTCGAGCCGGAGGTGAAGGGATGCGCCGCGTCCGGCTCGGCTTCGGTTTTGACCCAGGATTCTACGTACAACAAATCCCAGCGGTGGTTGCCGGTCAAGTCCGCCACCAGCGGGATGGTCAAGCCCGGATAGGCGGGATCGGTCAGCCAACCGGCGCTGTTGAGGAATCCCCGGCGAGGGAAGCCGTCAGCGGTCACGCCGTTGGTTTCCAGAGCTGTCAGTTCGCCGGCGTCGGTGAAGCCCAATAGTTCAAACGCGCCATCCCGATCCACGTCGAGGGGGATCAGGGATTCGGAAGGAGCCTCGTTTATAACCGTCACCATCGTCACATCGCCACATCTTCTGGTCAGCGGCGATGAGATGAAGACGATTTCTTGCGGATACTTCCGCAGAATCGCCAGATCGGTCGAGCCGTCGCCGTCGAAATCGGCCGCGGCTGGCGGGAGATACCACCCGCCGTCGGCGCCAGCCACCCGCCCCCACTCCTGCAGGTCATTCTGATGCAGCAGATGCAGGCTTAATCCTTCACTGACCAGCAGCAAGGTATCCGACTGAGGCGAGCCGAACCGATGGGCTGAAAGGATGTTTTCATCCAGCATAAACTCGGCCTGCCGCGTCATCGCAGCGTCGTAGCGGAAAATCTTTGTTTCGTCGTCCTGGGAAAGGATAAAATACAAGATCGACTCAAAGCCCGGATTGCCGGCCGCCACTAAATAGGCTCGGGGCATGACCGCGGTCCGGTGGAATGTATCCACCAGCGCAACTTCGCGCTGCTCGAAAGGCGTGGAAGTCATGCCGGTCAGGAAGATGCCCCGCCGGCCGTTGAAACCACACCACACCGCATCGTCCCAGCCGTCCCCGTTGAAGTCGCGGATGATCGGACCCCCGCCCAGATACGCCTGCGGACGATCAGCGAACGCGGT
>CAZCEM010000024.1:0-12802 GCA_964497555.1 uncultured bacterium | reverse complement strand
GCGGCTCGCAGCATGACGGTTCCTTTGAAAATAGCCCCTGAACGCGTAGGTCGGGCTTCCAGCCCGACTGCAGGGGATGGACGGGTTGGACGGGGTGGACAGCGGCTATTTTCATATTCCGTGGTGGGGAAGCCACCATGATAATTCCCACGAAAGCAGGAATGACAGCGGAAGGGCTATTCTGATACCAAGCTGTGTTCTATGAGTCACGTTCAGAGATCACGCTTTAGCTTTTGCATGTTGAAGCATGAACTCAATCTGTGTCCTTTTGATTGCAACTCGGTATTATTTCACCAGGAGCACCTTCCTGGCAGTGCTGAAGTCCTCTGCTTCCAGACTAACAAAGTAGATTCCCATCGGGGCTGTCTGCGCATTCCAAACGGCTCTAAAATGCCCCGCCGGACGCTCGCCCTCGATTAGGGTGGAAACTGGACGGCCAGACAGATCCCAAACCCGGAGCAGAATCCGTGATGGTTTGGCAAGCTGGATTGAGATGTTGGCTGCACTGTTAAACGGATTCGGATATACATCTTCGAGCGTATAATCCTTCAACACTTGTGGATTGGATTTCACGCTTAAAACGCTGCCGCGCAAGGCAACCTCAATTGGCGGCGTTACATCCACAACTGGCCAGATTTGGAGGACCGCCTCATAGACAACCGGTGAATACGGCGCAAAACTTATCCACATCAAATGCTTGGAATTCGGCTGCAGCGTGACTGCTCCGCCGCCAAGACTGACGAAGAATGGGGAATCCTCCGGCGTAATATACTGACTCTGTATATCAATGCTTCCTTGATCTGTGTTGCGGATTGTTATCGGAAGGCTTTGCAGAGCGCCTACCTCAACGTCGGTAAATTCCAAGACGCACGGTTCATAGGCTATTCTATTACCGCCAAAGAGCTGATGTCGGCCGGGAAGTTGTAGTTGGACGTCGTTGATGTCTTGGTCGATGAATCCTAACCGACGCCAGGTCCAGCCGAGTCCTTCCGCCATAGCGTGGATGTTGTAGCCGCCGCTGTTCACCTCTTCAAAGACGAATTCACCGTCGTTGTTGGTGTGGGTAACCTCACCGAAGAGCCTGGAGCGGGGACATTCCGGCACGCCTAATAGAATTACATGCGCGCCGTCAACAGGCTCGTCAGCCTCGTCCTCAACTACGCCGCTGACCGTCAGGTGCTCTTCGCCGCCAATGTGCCCGGGAAGCTGCAATCGCAGGCCGTCAATGTTTCGGTTGACAAGTCCCAACCGTTGGGTTATCCGCCCCAGCTCGTCGGCCATCGCGTGAATCTCGTAGCTTCCGGTGGGTACGCCTTCAAAGCTGAAGGCTCCCTCTTGGTCGCTGTGGGTTATCAAGGCGAACCCACGCGAGCCGGGACAATCCTGCAATCCCATCAGAACTACGTGCGCATTACCCACGGACTCACCGTCTTCATCCACGACAACGCCGCTGATTGACCAGCCCTCATCGCCGCCCGGACAGCCGGGGAGTTGCAATTGCAAGTCGTCAAGGTCGTTCTGAATTAGTCCTATCCGTTGGTGGGTGGCGCCGAGGTCTTCAGCGGAAGCATGTATCTGGTAGCAGCCTGTCGCAATGTTTTCAAAGGTGAACGCGCCTTCCCCATCAGTCGCGGTTTCGGCGTGGAAATCACCCTGACCATGCGGGCAGCCGGGGATTCCCATAAGAACTACAGCTGCGCCTTCGACGGGGTCGCCGTTTGCGTCCACGACTACGCCGCTGACTGTCCAGGACCAAGCGATATGAGGCCCAAAACAGAGCGCGAAAAACGCGATGAATAAGACCGGCAGTAATCTCGAACTTTTCACTTCGCACCTCCTTTTTACTTCGTGAAAATATGGAGCTACCGAGAAAGGCGACGCCCCTTCTCATCCTTTTAATTAAATGTATTGTCAGATTGGAAGTATATCAATGTTAAGGGGTGCATTTTCTTTTGAACATTAAAAATGCGTTGAAGACGCATCATTCCAGCGAAAGCTGGAATCCAGAATGAGTTGGGGCTGGATTCCCGCTTGCGCTGGTATGATGCGCTTGACGGCGCCAGGGCGGACTTAAAGTCCACCTTCTCAAGAATCGGTTGCAGCTCCATAATAAAACCCGAACGCGAAGGCATTCGGGTTTTATTAACTTAAGGGCAATGGGGCTTACTTCTTCCACAATCCGTGCAAGTTGCAGTATTCCCGAGCTGAGACGACGGCGGCATCGAGCTTGAAAATCGCCTCTGGCGCGTCGCCAGGCTTGAGGAACTTACGATAAGCGATGCCGTCGGCAATTAGTTCGATCCATTCGATGTAATGGGCTTCCGCCATCGGATGAGCCACTTCGCCGACCTTGACTTTGAAGCCGCCGTCGAACCTTTCGAGCACCGGCACGTGCTTCTCCAGCGCGGCATCGGTGACGCCCTCCTTCACTTGGAGCATGGGCTGGCCGCAGCAGACCAGCGTTCCCACGCCGTCGTGGACGACTTCCACGATGTTGCCGCATTTCTGGCACTTGTACACCTGTAAAAGTGCGGTCATGTTTCCTCCGTGTATGTTTATCATTTAATTTCTGCACCCTTTAAGAGTGCCCATTTCAACGCCAATCCGCCACATATACGCTGCGTGTCTGCCCGCCGGTGGGCAGACGGCTGAGCAGCCACGGGGAGACGGGATCTGACACATCCAGAATCAACAGCCCGCCAGTTCCATCAGCGAGGCAGGCGGTATGCTCAAAGACGAAGGCTTTGCGGGTCTCGCCGGAAGTGTCGAAATGCGACGTCAGAACGGGAAGGGCAGGATTGCTCAGGTCGAAGATGTAAAGCCCGTTCCCTTGAGCCGCCAGATATAAATAATGTCCGGCGACGCACAAGTCCAGCGCTTCCGGCGGCTCTCGGACCAGACTGATGAATTGAACCGCGTCCGGATTAAACACGTCGAATACTTGCAAAGAACCGAATTCCGAGCCGCCGGAGGAAGCCACATAGGCGTAGCGGTTGTAAAGCGCGACGCCGCGGAAGTCAATGGAGTTGTTGCGAAAGGAGCCTCTCTCGCGGGGAGTTGCCGGCGTCGCCAGGTCGATGATCTGAAACAGTGCTTGGATGGTTGATGTATAAGCAAAGCCTCGAGCAGTAGTAACATAGCTGACGCCGCCTTGAAACGCGCCTACTTGAGCCGGTTGGGTCGGATGGGAGACGTCGATGATTTCAAGGCTGCTGTAATTGGCGATGCAGATTAGGTTCTGCCATAGGGCAATGCGATAAGCGGTCTGGAAGGCGCAATTGCCAATCAAACGAGGTTCGGAGGGATCGGTCAAGTCAAACACCCGCAAACCTTGGTCCCAGTAGGCAACATAAGCCAGACTGTCGCGGATGACGACGTCCTCGGCTCGGCCCTGCGGCGAGGCTTGACCTATCAGCCGTGGCGATGCAGGATTGGTAAGGTCGAAGACTCGGAGCCCCTCGCCCATCTCAGCGCTGACTGCCAGAATGCCGGCGAAAGGCGTTGTTATCGGGACGATATCGGAGAATTCCGACTCGCCGAAGTTGTTGAAGGCTCGGACCTTGAAACGGTAGAGGGTCAGACCTGCGAGGCTGCGGACTGTATAGGAAGCCTCGTTTCGAGTGGTGACCGCGATTAAGTTGAAATCGAGGAAATCGTCCTCGCAGGAGAAGACTTGAAATCCGGATTCATTAGCGGAGTTGTCCCGCCATTCCAGACGAACCTCGCCGCGACCGGCGATGACTGCGTTTAAGCCATTGGGAGCGGTCGGCAGGGTGGCGAGGGTTGAGACTTGGATAGTATCGGAGGCGGCTGTTCCTCCGGCGTTGAAGGATTGGACGGCGTAGTAATAGGTCGTGGCGGGCGTACGGCGCCCCAGACTGACCGACTGAGCGGAAGGCGCAGTCTGAAAGATGCGGCGGAAGGATGCTGGTTCGCCGATGGATTCGAGGATGCTGAAGCCGTCCTCATTGTCGGACTTATCCACCCAATGGAGGATGATTTCTGTTTCGGAGACGACCTCCGCCGTCAGACTGTCCGGCGGCAGCGGCGGCGTTGGCTGTTCTGAGGTAGCTGGTTCATTGCAGCCCGTGGCGAAGGGCAGTGTCAAGGCCAGCATCAGCACGAAAATTAAGCGCTTCAGCCCAAACAAGGATGTATCTCAGATTATCTGTTTAAGTTGCTCGACTTCCTAAGACAACATAATTCCTCAGATCGCTTTTTACAATACTCATCAATCTTTTTTCCTATCGGACATAGACCTCTTGGTTGTTTCGGGCGCCTTGGAAGACACTTCGATTGAGCCAGTATTTTGGAGAGCCGGTTCTATTTAGGGTCTGCTGAATAACTCTTCTTTAGATAAAACTCTCTGCTTAAAACTGCCCCTCCGTGTCATTCCCGCGCAAGCGGGAATACAGCCCCAAATCCCTCTGGATTCCAGCTTTCGCTGGAATGATGCGTCTTCGACGCATTTTTTCAGTGTTCAAAAAAATTGCAGCCTTTAATATAAGGCGCCTCGTAACGTTAGAACAACAAGCTTGTTTGGTCATTCTTCCCCAGCGGCAGCTAAAAAACTTGGCTGAGGCTTGATATTAGGTTAAATTAAGATGAATGTTTTAGAGCCCTTAATGGAGAGAGGTTCTCCTGAAAACAACGGTTGAACCATGCACGAGGCACCATGGATACTTCGTCCGTAATTGAAGTTATCCGCACTCCTCAGGAGATGGCGGAGCGAGCTAGAGAAATAGTCGAGCGGAGGCTGCGCATTGGTCTGGTGCCGACCATGGGTTATCTGCACGAAGGTCATCTGAGTCTGATACGGCTGCTGGCTGGAAGATGCGATTTGAAAGCCGCCAGCATCTTCGTAAATCCAATCCAGTTCGCGCCGGGGGAGGATTATACCAGGTACCCCCGCGATGAGGCCCGGGATCTGGAACTCTTAAGAAAGGAAGGCATCGAGCTGATTTTCGCGCCCGATCCGGTTTCAATGTATCCCGAAGACTACCAGACCTTTGTGGAGGTCGAACACCTGTCGAAACCGCTATGCGGCAGGCATCGCCCCGGTCACTTTCGCGGCGTGGCGACTATAGTGCTGAGGTTGATTAACCTCACCCGCTGCAGCGTGATGGCGTTTGGTCTCAAGGATTATCAGCAGACGGCGGTGATTCGCCGGATGGTCAAGGATCTGGCGGCGACGGTGGAGCTTATCTTCGGCGAGACGGTGCGGGAAGCCGACGGACTGGCAATGTCATCCCGCAACGTTTACTTGACGCCTCAACAGCGACGAATGGCAGTATGCGTTCCCCAGTCATTGAACTGGGCGAAGCGCCAGGTGGAACAGGGCATTGTCGATGCAGAAGCCTTGAAGAGGGGTATTGCCGAGATTATCAATCGAGCCGGTGAAGTGAAGGTTCAGTATATCGAGGTGGTCGATCCGGAAACTCTGGAAGTCCTGCTGCGCATCACTAAAGCCGCGCGGATTCTGGTGGCGGTGTACGTGGGGAAGACAAGGCTGATTGATAATATTGGAGTGAATGTATAGGGAAGGCTTTTTAACTCTACTACTTTAAGAACCTTTAATGAGGCTGTCTCAGACCTCCGACGCTGTCATTTCCCAGAAAATAGCCCCTTCAAAGCGCGTAGGTCGGGCCTCCGAGCCCGACCACCAGTGTGCCGCAGGGCATCCACAACCTACGGCTGAGGCGATTTTCATCCTTCGTAGTGGCTTCCCCACCACGGAACGCGAAAATACCCCCCTTTGTATTTCCCCCTGCCAGCAGGGGGGAAATGTCGGGCGAGACGGCCGACCTACGCGATCAATGAGGCTATTTTCTGGGAAATGACAGCATTTTGAGTGTTGGATCCAATTGTTGAAATTATCGGACCGACTATCAAACTACGCCCTCCCTGCAGGCGAATGGTTGAGAAACCATGGAGTAAGCAAAGTCAAAGCAACCTTTCAAATACATGTCTGATACTTTTACCACTTTAATTTTAGCTGCCGGCTTGGGCAAGCGGATGAAATCCGCTCTGCCGAAGATTCTGCACGAGATCGCCGGCCGACCGCTGGTGCATTACGTAATCGACTTGGCGCGCGAAGTCGGATCCGACCGCATCATCCTCATCATCGGTCATAAACAGGAGCTGGTGCGGGAGTGCACCGCCGGAATAGGCGTGGAGTACGCCGTTCAGGCTGAACAGCTCGGCACCGGACACGCGGTGCAGAGGTGCCGGGAGCTTCTGACCGGATACGACGGCGACCTGTTGACGCTGTCAGGCGACGTGCCGCTGCTGCGCCGAGAGTCGGTGCAGGCAGCGTGGCAGATTCATCGGGAGACCCAAGCGGTCGCCACCGTGTTCACCTTCAAGCCGGATGATCCCAAGGGCTATGGTCGCATCGTGCGCGGTCCGGAGGGAGAATTGCGGCGCATCGTCGAGCATAAAGACGCGGACGCGGAAGAACGGCGAATCCAGGAAGTCAACGGCGGCATCTACTTCTTTCGTTCAAAGGACTTGTTCAACGCTCTGGAACAGGTGAACAACGACAATGCCGCGAAGGAGTACTACCTCACCGACACCATCTCCCTGCTGCGAAGCGAAGACAAGCGCGTCTCCGCCTATCTGGTCGAGGATCCACTGGAGATGGCGGGTGTGAACAGCCCTGAACAGCTCACTGAACTGGAGAGATATTTTCTCGACCGGCGCCGCATGGGGTAGTTGACTTTCGGGGGGAAATGTGTTACAATTTTATAAGGGGGATTGCGGTCAAGGCAGCGCTTTTAATTTCGCTGTCTGTTTCCCGCAATTACTCAGCCCTTTGGCGGCAGACAAAAACGCCTGCCGCGCTGGCATGGAAAAGGAGATGGAGACCGACACGATGAAAAAAGCCTTGATGGTGCTGGCAGTGGTAATTCTAACAGGCAGCTTGGCGTTCGCCTCTCCGCTGCCCGATTTCGCGGATAAGCCCACAATGGGGAACTACCTGAAGAGCGGTTCCTCCACAACCGGATTGGGCTATCATCCGGGCAGCTTGTCGGTGGGTGGGCTGCTGGATCCATCCCGGCTGACGATAGACCATTCAGCGTCCTTCGGAGTATCCGCTTTCGGCAAGCAGTCGTTGCTGCAGGGTCTGTATCAATCACGGTTCCGCTATCGGCTGTCGGATCCGGTGATGCTGTCGTTTCTGCTCGGCGTCCAGAATCTGAAAGGAAACAACATCCCCGGTTTCAACACCGCTAATTCCCTTTACGGCGGATTCGCATTGGATTACCGCCCCTCGAGGAATTATCTGTTCCGCATCGAAGTGCAGCATCTGCCGATAGGTTACTGGTCGTCAGCGGCGTATGATCCTTACGACAACTTCAGCTTGTACGGCGACCGCTTTATGCTGTTGAATCCCACCTTCGACGGCGCGGTCGGCGCGCCCAAAGCTGAACCGCTGGCGCCGTGAGACAGAATCACCCTTTGACCTTCATACCATACGACAGACATGCTTGTCTGTTGCCAGCGAAGAACTACAGGATAGGGCATGCAAAAATGTAGGTCTTACTGGCATACAGAAGGACCGAGGTTCCCTCCTCGGTCTTTTTTTGTGATACAGCTTGAATTTATCGCAAACGGACCGAGAGCAGGCTTGCTTAAGCAGGATGACAATGCTTTATTTTAAAGGCTGGTGACCGCCCCTTAAAATCATTGAATCCCTTAATTTCGGAAGCAACATGAGTCCGTTTCCTCGAACCAGGAACAACGATGCCGCCGCAGGAGGTGACCGGCGTCTGCAGACGCGGTTGGACCTACTGATTCTCTTGATGGTGCTGCAACTTGCCTTGTCGGTGTTCATTTTATGCAGTCGTCCTCGTTCTGCTGAGCAGCCGTTGGAAACCGCAAAGTTGGAGCAGCCCACTTCAGAAGAGGCTGCGCCGACGGCAGCGACCGCGGAAGAACCGGCGGTGGTAACGACCTTCGAACCGCCTGCGCCGGCTGCCGAGCAGACTATCGACTGGTCGCAGATCAATATCGACGTGCTCAACGGCTGCGGCGTGCCCGGCCTTGCCAAGAAAATCCAGAAATGGCTGGAGGTTCGAGGCTATCACGTCCGCGACACCGACAACGCCGACCGCCACGATTATCCGCGCAGCTTCATTCAACTGCGAGAAGGCAGCCGGGCGACGGCTGAAGCCCTCGCCAATTCCGTGGGCATCAATCCCACCCGAATCGTTGACGTCCGTTCGCCTAACAAAAAGGAGGCCGTGCATCTCAGCTTGATTATAGGTTTGGATTATAAAGAGTTAGCCTTTGCCAGGAAGTGAATCCCGGCGGCTCTTGCCGCGCACCATCGCGCGCCGCGCCGCTAAGTGCGCCGGCGACAAGCAGGCGATCGACATCACAGTGCTGGACTTGCGGAAAGTAACTGACTTCACCGACTATTTTGTGATCTGCACCGGTGTGGTCGATGTACATGTGAAAGCCATCGCCGATTACATCGAAGGGGAGCTGCTGAAGTACGGCTGGAAGCCGCGTCACATCGAAGGACAGGAAACCCACCGCTGGGTGCTGCTGGACTATATCGACGTGGTCGTCCACGTCCTCCAGCCGGAGGCGCGCGGATTTTACAATCTGGATCGCCTTTGGGGCGACGCCCCTAAAGTTATAGTCAAGGGAGTCACGGAACAGCCGTGAACGGCGCGATTGACCAGAAGATTCGGGAGGATTTAACGGCGATTCTGGAGCGGCTGGGTGTGGCGGTTTCAACGGAAATCTCGCTCGAAATCCCCCGCAATCCCGACCACGGAGACCTCTCGACCAACATCGCCCTGTTGGAAGCCAAGTCCGCAGAGAGGCCTCCGCGCAAGCTGGCAGAGGCTGTGCTGAAGGACTTTCCTCTCGACGAGGACGTAGAAGCCGTGGAGGTGGCGGGACCGGGGTTTATCAATTTCCGGCTGACAGCAGGATATTTTTATAGGCAGCTTTCACAGGTCTTGGCGGGCGGGCTTTCAGTCTGTCCTGAGTCCGACGCCCCCGTAGGTCGGGCCTCCGAACCCCACGCCCCCGTAGGTCGGGCCTCCGAGCCCGACCAAAACACCAACGACGGTCGGGTTCGGAGACCCGACCTACGCGCAGACGGCGACGTTCACCCCGTACACCCATCCTACCTGTTCGAGTTCGTCAGCGCCAACCCCACCGGGCCACTAAACATCGTCAGCGCCCGCGCTGCGTCGGTGGGCAGTACGCTGGTCAAGGTCTTCCGGCGGATGGGCTACGACGCCCGCAGCGAATACTACGTCAACGACGCCGGTCGGCAGATCAAGCTGCTGGGGGCTTCCGTGCGCGCCCGAATCGCCCAAATCCTATCCGGCGCCAAAACCGCCGACATCCCCGAAGACGGCTATCACGGCGAATACGTGCTGGACCTTGCTCAAGACTGGCTGAAAGATAACGACTCGGAGAAAATCCCGGACGACGCGGCTTTAGGCCAATGGGCGGCCGGTCGAATCCGCCAAGGCCAGGAGGCATCCTTGAGGAGCTTCCGCGTTGAATTCAATAACTGGCAGCGCGAGAGCGACCTGTACGCTGAAGGACGAGCCCAGCGGGTGATCGATGTCCTCAGCCAGCGGGGATTGACCTACCAGAAAGACGGCGCGTTGTTCTTCAAAGCCTCCCAGTTCGGCGACGACGAGGACCGGGTGCTGCGCAAATCCGATGGGGATTTCACTTACGTCGTGCCGGACATAGCCTATCACCTGTACAAGCGCGAGCGCGGCTTTGACACGGCGGTCGATCTGCTGGGCCCCGACCATCACGGCTACATCCAGCGCATGGAAGCGGCTCTGAAAGGTCTGGGCGTCCCGGAGGGCTTCCTGAAAGCCCTGCTGATTCAGCAAGTCAACCTGAAGCGCGACGGGCAGGAGGTCAAGATGTCCAAGCGCGCGGGGGTGGGTGTGACCTTGGACGAGCTGGTCGAGGAGGTGGGCGTGGACGCGGCGCGCTATTTCTTCCTGTTGCGGCGCATCACCAGCCCCTTGGACTTCGACATCGACCTGGCGATGCGGCACAGCGACGAGAACCCGGTGTATTACGTGCAGTACGCCCACGCGCGGATTTGCTCGATCCTGCGCCAGCCGCAGGCTCTGGAATCCACGCTCGCGGCGGATTTATCCTTATTGACCGAGCCGGAGGAGCTGGGGGCTTTGCGAGCGATGGCACGTTTCCCTTGGACGCTGTCGGCAATTGTCCGCGGCGTCGATCCGCATCCCTTGACGGCGTATCTGACCGATCTGGCAAAATCTTTCCACCAGTTCTACACCCGCCACCGAGTGATAACTGACGACGCGGGACTGACCGCGGCAAGGCTGGCGCTGTGCCGGGGCGTGGCTGCGATGCTGAAGGACGGCTTGAATTTGATGGGGGTGAGCGCGCCGGAGAAGATGTAGGGGGAGAGGAAAGAGCCAAGAGCGAAGAGCCAAGAGCCAAGTGGCGCAGGGTGGCAGCACACTGCGCGTTTGATTTGAATTCTTAAGAAACAATACACAGTTCCCTTTCCAACAAACCGATTGGAGTGAACCATGGACTTTTTAGACAAAATCCGCGAGCTTTCTGCTCGTATCCAAAAGCAGATGGGCAGCGTTCTTACGGAAGAAGCCACGAAGAACGCATTTGTACTACCCTTTCTGAAAGCTTTAGGTTATGATGTTTTCGATCCAACAGAGGTAACCCCAGAATTAAACGCTGATGTTGGCACGAAAAAGGGTGAGAAGGTTGACTATGCTATACTCAGAGATGCCAAACCAATCATTCTCATTGAGTGTAAGCATCACTCCTCAACTCTGTCCCCCGAGCACCTTTCGCAATTGTTCAGGTATTTTACTACTACCGAAGCCCGATTTGGGATTTTAACCAATGGACTTCTTTATCAGTTCTTCACTGATCTTGAAGCTCCAAACAAAATGGACGAACGTCCGTTTTTCGAGTTTAACATCCTTGAAGTCAAGGAAACTGCTGTTGACGAACTTAAGAAGTTCTCTAAGTCGTCGTTTGACTTGGATAACATTCTCAACACAGCCTCAGAGTTAAAATACACACGAGAGATTAAGAGGCTTCTTTTAGATCAACTTCAGGAACCTTCTGATGATTTCGTTCGCTGTTTCTCATCGAAATTCTATGCTGGAAAGATGACAGAGAAAGTCAGAGATAAGTTCGCGCAGTTTACAAAACAAGCATTTAAACAACTGATCAATGATCTGATAACTGATCGGCTCAAGTCTGCTCTTGTAACAGAATCTGTTCCAGCCACATCTTCTAATGAAGATATCTCGAGCACACAAGCAACCGATGCCTCAAGCACGGATTCTTCTGGTGCAGTTGTTACTACTGAAGAGGAGAAGGAAGGATTCCAGATCGTTAGAGCAATTCTAAGAGAAGTAATCCCTCCAAGTCGGGTATTCCTCAGAGATGTGCAAACACATTGCGGTGTTCTGCTTGATGACACAAACAGGCAGCCTATCTGCAAAATGTTCTTCAACACTTCAAAGAAATATCTCAGTTTCTTTGACCTTGAAAAAGAGGAGAAAGTACCGGTCGAAGGAGTTGATGATTTGTTTAAGCATGCTGAAAGATTAAAGAAAGCAGTCGAGAAGTATGATTCACGAAAGGTGAAGAAGACCGGAGGAGAGAATTAGTCTGGTCTCCGGCTTTCGCCGGAGCGACGTGAAGAAGCAAGAGACAGCTCAGGATGAGTCGTTCCCATCCTACCCATCCTGACATCCTGTTAAATCCGGAGTCCCTCATCCATACCTCATCCATCACCGCCGTCGGTTCGGCGGCTTTAGATACCATCGAGACCCCCCAGGGGAAAGCCGTCGAGGCGCTGGGCGGGTCGGTAACCTACATCGGCGCCATCGCCTCGCTGTTCGCGCCGGTCAATATCGTCGCGGTCGTGGGCAGTGACTTTGACATGAAACGCTACGACTTCCTGCGCGAGCGCGGCGTCAACCTCGACGGTCTGGAGGTCGCCGAGGGGCGCACCTTCCGCTGGTCGGGTCGCTATCACGCGGACATGAACCAGCGCGACACCCTCTCGACCGAACTGGGCGTCTTCGAGGGCTTCAATCCTCTGCTGCCGGAACGCGCTCAGAAAGCTGAATTCCTGCTGCTGGCGAACATCGACCCAGCCTTGCAGCTCAAGGTGCTGGAGCAAACCGACAGCGCCCGGCTGATCGCCTTCGACACCATGAACCTGTGGATCAACATCTGCCGCGAGGAAGTCGAAGCTATGCTGCGGAAGGTCGATCTCGTTACGCTCAACGACGAGGAAATCCATCTGCTGACCGGCGAGAAATCGCCGCTGAAGGGCGCGCGGAAGATTCTGAAGTACGGGCCTTCCTGGGTGGTGGTCAAGAAGGGCGAGCACGGCTCGCTGTTGATAGGCCGCGAGGTTGAGCCATTCTTATGCCCGGCTTATCCCATCGACGAGGCGGTGGATCCCACCGGCGCGGGCGACACCTTCGCCGGCGCGATGATGGGCTATCTGGCGGCGACTGGCGACATCACCAGCTTGAACGTCCGGCGAGCCGTGGCTTACGGCGCGGTGGCGGCGTCCTTCACGGTCGAGGCCTTTGGGGTGGATCGGCTGCGGACCTTGACGCTGGATGAAGTGGAAGCGCGCTTCCACACGTTCCAGGAGATGGTGGAGTTTTAAAAGGTTATTTGGGCAACCCCCCAGCCCCCCTTCAATAGAAGGGGGGTATTTACCCACGGGGCAGCAACACCCCCCTTCTATTGAAGGGGGGCAGGGGGGTTGCCTTTATAC
>CAZCEM010000023.1:0-12816 GCA_964497555.1 uncultured bacterium | reverse complement strand
AGAATGGGCAGACCTAGTTCCCGTACCACGGGGAACACGATGCCGCCCTTGGCAGTACCGTCCAACTTGGCCAGCACGAGGCCCGTCACCTGGACAGCCTCGCTGAAAGTGCGCGCCTGCGCCAGGCCGTTCTGACCGGTAGTGGCATCCAGCACGAGCAAGGTCTCGTGCGGAGCGCCTGGGAGCTGCCTCTCGGCCACGCGCGAGATCTTGCCCAGCTCCTGCATGAGGTTGTGCTTGTCTTGCAGTCGTCCGGCGGTATCGACCAATAGAACGTCTTCGCCGCGGGCTTTAACCGAATTATAGGCGTCGAACGCCACCGAGGCCGGATCGGCGCCGGTCGATTGCTTTATCAGCCTGGCTCCGCCGCGCTGCGCCCAGATCTCGACTTGCTCAATGGCAGCCGCCCGGAAGGTGTCGGCGGCGGCGATGGCGGTTTTCTTTCCTTCCTGTGCGTAAAGGTGAGCGAGTTTCCCGGCGGTGGTGGTCTTGCCGGATCCGTTCACGCCCGCCAATACGACCACCCAGGGCTTGACGGAAAACCGCGTCGGACGATTTAGCGCCGGTTCAACCATCAGGCGGGTCAACTCATCTTTGAGCAGTCCTATCACTTGACCGCGTCCAACGGTTTTTTCGAGCTTTGCACGCTCCTTGAGGTTCTCGACCAGCGAATCGACGGTTTCCACGCCGACATCGGCTTCCAGCAGGGCTTCCTCCAACCGTTCCAGAAGATCACCATCCACCCTCCCCCGCAGAAAGAGATCGGTCAGTTTCCCCAGCGTCAGGTCGCGGGTCTTCTGCAGCCCCGCTTTGAATTTATCGTAAAGTCCCATTATACCAAGTGGTTACCGGATATTCTTAAAGTGTTTCTTTATGCTTTATTCTGCATTTTGGATTTTGTATCTTACATTCTTCATCACATCATCTGATCCCGCCAGTGCAGCTTGTTCCTCAGCACCGCGTAGAAGTCCCGATCCAGAAACACTACCAGTCTAGTGACGAACGGCGCCTTCTGGATGATGACCTTCTCACAGGAGGAGGGCTTGAGCACCGACCGCCCGTCAACCGAAACCTGATACGCGCCTTCATGGCTGAAAGTCTTCACCTCGATTATTTTATCACCCGCGACGACCAGTGGTCGGTTGGCGAGCATGTGGGGGCAGATAGGGCAGACTACCATCGAATCGAGGTTCGGTTCAAGTATGGGTCCGCCAGTCGAGAGCGAGTACCCCGTCGAGCCGGTCGGGGTGGAAATAATCAGTCCGTCAGCGTGGAAGGTGTTCAGATAACGCCCGCTGATGCAGGTCTCCAGCTTAATCGTCCGCGTAACCGAACCCCGGTCGATTACTACGTCATTCAGGCAATAACATTGGTCTTCGGGCGCCGCCTTCTCGTGCCGGACGCCGAGCATCATCCGCTCCTCAAGGGAATACTCGCCCTTGAGAACCTGCTTGACTGCGGTTTTCATCTGCTCAGGCGCCACCTCAGCGAGATAGCCGAATCCGCCGAGATTGATGCCGATTATCGGCGTTTCACGCGGTGCAACCACCCGCGCGGTCTGCAAGAAGGTGCCATCCCCGCCGAATGACAGCACAAATTCGCAGTGGTCGGCTATCTCAAGCGGCGGCGCCGACTTCCACTTTGTTATATCCATCAGCTTGGAGAAGTCCGACGCCAAGATGAAGGAAATGCCCTCCGAATCCAGCCATCGGAGGAATCCGGGCAGCACATCCTTAACGCTTTCCTTGCCGGTGTTGGCAATAATGCCGAATTTAAAGGTTGTCAATTGAGTTCCGGTTCTATGCCGATACGGCAGCCGACGCCATCTGGCGCTGGCGGGCGAAGAAGGCCTGCGCCTCGGATTTTATGCTCTCAGCGTCCAGCCCCACCTCCCGCCATAGACTGTCCCGGTCGCCATGACTGACGAAGTAATCCGGCAGCCCCAACCGCTTGACCTTCACCAGCAGGTCGTGGTCGGACAGAAATTCTACCAGCATCGATCCTGCGCCGCCGGCCAGCGCGTTTTCCTCGACGACCAGCCAGCGTTTAAAATCAGCGGCAAGCTGGTGAAAGAATGGCTGGTTAAGCGGTTTGATGCAGCGAATATCGAGCACCGCCAGATTCCATCTCCTCTCATCCTCTAATTCATAAGCTGCCCGCAGGCAGTTCGCCAGTGCCGGACCCATTGAAATAATAACGCCTCGGTCGCCGTTCTTAAGGAATTCCGGTTCCAGCACATTGGGATTATGGACTTCGGGAGGCGGAAATATCGGCGGCACTCCGCGGGGAAAACGAATCGCCACCGGCAGCTTATTCTGTTTTAAAGCCGCTCGCAGCATCAGCCGCGTCTGCTCGCCGTCGCGAGGCGCCAGGATGACCATGTTGGGGATAGGCCGGAGGTAGCTGATGTCGAATGAGCCGTGATGGGTGGGTCCATCTTCACCGACCAGCCCCGCTCGGTCAACGCCCATCACCACCGGCAGTTCCTGCAGAGCCACGTCGTGCACCACCTGGTCGTAAGCCCGCTGTAAGAAAGTGGAATAGATCGCCACCACCGGTCTAAGCCCCTGCGTCGCAAGCCCGGCTGCGAAAGTCAACGCGTGCTGCTCGGCTATGCCCACGTCAAAGGTGCGGTCAGGGAGTTCCTTCTGAAATTCCAGCAGCGCGCTGCCTTCGAGCATCGCCGGAGTTATGGCGCAGATGCGGCTGTCCTGACGAGCCAGCTTCAACAGTTCATCGCTGAAATGCTCGCAGTACTTCAGTTCGCCCTTCTTTTGGCAGGGCCCCACAGCGGGATTGAATTTGCTGACGCCGTGCAGATGCGTGGGGTCGGACTCGGCCATGGGGTAGCCCTTGCCTTTCTCGGTCAGAACGTGAACCACGATAGGACCCTTCAGTTCCCTCAGCCAGTGGAAGACCTCAATCAACTCCTGCATGTCGTGCCCGTCGATGGGGCCGATATAACGAAAGCCCAGCCGCTCGAACCACTGCCCCGCCTGAAAGACCGTCTTGACGCCGTCGCCCATGCCTCGAAAGGCTCGACGCAGCCGCTTGCCCTGCGGCAGCCGGCCGATTAGCTCCCACATGTTGTCCTTGACCTTCTCAAAGCGCATGTCGGAGCGGATGAGGTTGAAGAGGTTGTGCAGCGCGCCCACGTTCGGCGATATCGCCATGCGGTTGTCATTGAAGACCACTTGAATATCAGTCTTGACGGCGCCGGCGTTGTTCAAGCCCTCGAACGCCATGCCGCCGGTCATGCCGCCGTCGCCGATGACGGCGACGGTTTTGAACTTCTTGCCATTCAAGTCCCGCGCAATAGCCATTCCCAATGCCGCTGAGATGGACGTCGAGGAATGACCTACGCCAAAGGAGTCGTAACAACTCTCAATCCTGCGGGGAAAGCCGGCGATGCCGCCGTACTGGCGGTTGGTGTGGAAGAGTTCGCGGCGGCCGGTGATTATTTTATGCGAGTACGCCTGCGCCCCCACGTCCCAGACGATCTGGTCGCGAGGCGCGTCATAGACAAAATGCAGCGCCAGTGTCAATTCCACCGAGCCCAGGTTGGATCCGAGATGCCCGCCGGTGCGTGATACCGTCTCCACAATGAATCGCCGCAGTTCCTCGGCGAGTATCTTCAACTCTGACAGGTCAAGTTGTTTAAGATCTTCTGGACTGTCTATCCGGGGCAGGATAGTGTAATTCGCCGGGTCACTCAAGTTCCTTCTCCTGGATTGCGAATTGACTATCAGTCACCTGGATGACCTTCAATCGGTTTTCAGCGTCATCCAACATCCTCTGACAACGCCTCAATAATTCCTGCCCCTCTTCAAATATCTGGAAAGCCTTTTCGAGCGGCAGCGACTCGTCTTCAAGCAGCCGCCCTATCTCCTCCAGCCGCCGGTAGCCTTCCTCGAAGGTCATCTTCCTCTCGTTTTCTTCCGCCATGTCAGGCTGTCTCCTTAACTTCGACCGTTGCTGAACCGACAGCGAATATTATCTTAAGCCGCTCGCTGACGACGATTTCATCCGCTTTGCTGACAATGGTGTCGTCGCTCTTTTTAACCACGCTGAAACCGCGCCTTAACACCGAACGAGGCGAAAGGGCTTCGATGCGCTGAGACAACGCTGACAGTCTGTCCTTCTGACGCCGTATTCGCAGCGTCAGGCTGCGTTCCAGACGGTCGCCGGCGTCGTCGAGCCGCAGCCGCCGCGCGGCGATGCGCCCAGCCAGGCTCTTGAAGCCGTAAGCCTGCGTTAGAGCCGTCAGTCGTTCCCGCCAGCGGTTGACTTTCTGATTAAAAATTCGCCGAAAGCGCTGCTCCCTCTCAGACAGATTACTTATAAGGTCCTTCCGATCCGGCACCACCAGCGCGGCTGCGCCGGTGGGTGTGGGCGCGCGCAGATCTGCCGCCAGGTCGCTGAGCGTTACATCCACCTCGTGCCCGACCGCCGACACCACCGGCAGACGCGAGGAAGCCACCGCTCGGACCACGACCTCCTCGTTGAACGCCCACAGGTCTTCCAGTGAACCACCGCCGCGTCCGATTATTATCAAATCCACCAGATTCTGACGATTGAAGAATTGGATTGCCGCCGCAATCTGTTCCGCAGCGCCTTCGCCCTGCACCGCCACCGGCAGCAAATACAACTGTGCGGGGGGAAACAGGGTTTTAAATCCCCACGCGAAATCGCGCACCGCCGCGCCCGTGGGGGAAGTTACAATGCCGATGGCTTTAGGGAAGCGGGGCAAACGCCGTTTGCGAGCGGCGTCAAACAGCCCCTCCGCCGCCAGCTTCTCTTTGAGTGCCTCGAATTGAACCTGAAGGCTCCCCTTCCCTTTCGGTAAAACAGCCTGAACATCCATCTGGTAGCGTCCCGTCTGCTCCCAGACGGTTACTTTTCCATAAGCAAGGATGTTCAGGCCGTTCATTATATCAACACCGCCTGTATTGCGCGTCCGCCATATCACGCAGGCGATTTGAGCCCCTTCGTCCTTCAAGGTGAAGTATCGATGACCGGAGCTGTGTAGTTTGAAGTTGGAAACCTCACCTTCCACCCAGCACAAAGGCAGTCCGTCCTCTACAAGGGAGCGGATCATCCTTGAAAGTTGGGTTACGGTTAAAACTTTTCCGGTGGTGTTCACCTATGGGATTCTTTTAGGGTCTGTTTCCTTGGATCGACATGCTCTCCGACAGCTATCACAAGCGCCGGTTTGGTTCAATCGGACTGCCGGCGTGCGCATCCTTTTAGAGTCTCGACAACCTCTCCATCAAGTCTATGGACGGCTGCGGTGAACCGGCGCGCGTCAATCTGCAGCCAACCGTAGGTTGGGAAAGGAGCGAATCGGTGGTCGGTGGGGCTGCCGGGATTGAACATCACCACCCCGCCGATATCCTTGAGGAAATACTGATGGCTGTGCCCGAATATAATCACATCGCGATCCGAGAACGCTGATTTAGCGCGGTCCAGGGTTTGATTCGGCGACCCGGAGCTGTGAACAACGCCTATTTTCACGCCTTCGATCTCGATTTCGCGCTGTTTGGGCAGGTCAATCGAAAACGCGAAAAAATCCATGTTCCCTTTGACCGCGGCTACCTCGGTGAGTTTTCGTAATTCAGAGATTATATCACCATGGGTAAGGTCGCCGGCATGGATGACAAGATCGGCTCGCCGCGCCAAAGACAGGACTGCCTCCGGCAGCTCAGCGCTCCGCTTGACATGAGTATCTGAAAGAACCAGGATTCCGACCACTGTCGGGGCTCATAAATTGTTAACGCAATTTCTTTTTATGGCGATTTTTGCGGAGTCTCTTCTTCCGCTTATGAGTCGCCATCTTATGGCGCTTACGCTTTTTTCCGCAGGGCAATTGCTCCTCGAAAGTTAAAGGTTAAAGGTTGTTTTATTTAGTTTTTACATAACTGACGGCGTCTCGCAGCATTGGTGAAGGCTTAAAGGTTGGGATGACGCGATAGCCCAGTTTCACCGGCTCGCCAGTGCGGGGATTCACCGCCCGGCGCGGAGAGCGCAGCACGCATCGGAAGGTGCCGAAGCGTCTTAGCTCCACAGTTCCGCCTTTGGAAAGCGCTGTCTGGATGGAACTTAGAATCCCCTCGAAGACCGCTGATACTTCCTTGCGGGTTAGTCCGGTCGCCTCTGAAACATGGACAATGATTTCCGCACGGTTCATGTTTTTCTCCTCAAATCTTTTTCGGTTGTTTATAATCGAATAAGATATATTCTAATACCAATTCCTGCAACCTTTTTAACGTTTAAACTCAAGAGTTTAGGTTTTATCCTGAAAGGAATTTTCCTGAATATTTGAAATCGAGAGCAAAATCCTCTATCTTTAAGGAAATGGCAGTCTGGGGCGGAGCGCCCTCCCCTCTTGCTGGCTGTTGGCTGTGGGCGCCACCCCCACCTAGAGAACAGACTTCTAGTCCGACTTAAGGACGGGCAGGGACGCCCGTCCTATCAGCGTTCACTAGTAGCGCGGGACTCCGTGCCCGCGCAGGGCGGACTGAAAGAGTCTGTCCTCCAAGAGAAAGATGTAAGGTAATTTAGCGCAAAGCCATGAAGCCCGACCAACACAGCCTCAACCGGGACGGTTAACCTACGCGGAATTCCTTTTTCATAGAGATTATGGCTTCCTTGACCGGAATTATTCGACTTGGATCGCGCAACAGCCGCCTGGCAATGATCCAGGCGCAACAGGTGGCTGACGCGCTCGACGAGCGCACCGGCTTGCGCACAGAAATTATACCTATAGTCACTGAAGGGGATAAAGACCGCGTCCGGGCGCTAAAAAACCTCGGATCAACGGGCGTCTTTACACGGGAATTGGAACGCGAACTCCTCAACCAGAGAATCGACGCGGCGGTGCATTCCTTGAAGGATCTGCCCCTTCAACAACCTGCCGGTCTGGTCATCGCCGCGATACTCCCGCGTGAAAACCCCGGGGACACGCTGGTCGTTCATCCTGAATCTTATGAACCGACAGCCGAGGCGCTGCCCCTAAGGCGCGGCAGCACGCTGGGCACAAGTTCTCCTCGGCGGGAAGCCCTGATAGCCACCCTCCGCCCGGATATTATCATTATGCCGCTGCGAGGGAACGTTCCCACTCGCCTTGGTAAGGTTAAAGAAAAAAACATTGGCGCCATAATTTTGGCGGCAGCGGGTTTGAAACGCCTGGAGGTGGATAAAGACGGACTGATCTTCCACCCGCTGCCGATCCGATATTTCCCCGGTGCGCCAGGCCAAGGCGCGATTGCAGTGGAGGTTCGCACCGATGAAACCGTTGCGGACATCGCCCGACAGGCCCTCAACCATCCGCCGACTGAAACCTGCGTTCTTGCCGAACGACTGTTGCTGAAGAAATTCAGCGGGGGTTGCTCGTTGCCACTGGGCGTAACGATTCGCATCGAAGGTGGTCGTTTTATTGGCGATGCTTTCCTCGGATGGTCCGGTTGCGTTGGAATATCTGCACACGCAGTTGCAGATTTTTGTGAGGAGCTGATTGAAGACCTCTTTAGCGCATTATCAGTTCCTTAGACAAATAAGACAAAAACATGCCCTTTCCCTATGAACGTCCCCGCCGACTGCGCAGAACCCCGACGCTGCGGCGGCTGGTCCGAGAAACCACCCTCACTGTTGACGATCTGGTTCAGCCCTTATTCGTCGTCGAGGGTAAAAACAGCCGCCAGCCCATCCTCTCACTGACGGGGCAATATCACCTTTCCATCGACGCGGCGGTGGCGGAATGTCTGGAATTGTACGAGATCGGCATCCCAGCGGTGATCTTGTTTGGGATCCCGAACAGCAAAGACTCTCACGCCAGTGAAGCCTGGAAGGAAGACGGCCTCATCCAGCGGGCAGTTAGAGCTATCAAATCCGTCGTCCCGGATCTGATCGTCATCACCGACGTCTGCCTGTGCGAATACACCGACCACGGGCACTGCGGCGTCCTGAAGGGAGAAACAGTGGACAACGATACCACCTTGGGACTCCTTGCCAGGACCGCGTTGTCTCATGCCCACTCTGGCGCTGACGTTGTAGCTCCTTCGGATATGATGGACGGCCGGGTCGGCGCCATCCGGAAAGCTTTCAATGAACACTTCTTTCCAGATACGCTTATCTTGTCCTACGCCGTAAAGTACGCCTCCGGATTCTATGGGCCCTTCCGGGAGGCGGCACAATCCGCGCCATCTTTCGGCGACCGGCGAGGCTATCAGATGGATCCCTCCAATTTCGAGGAAGCCCTGCGCGAGGCGGCGCTCGATCTAGAGGAAGGCGCCGACATGATTATGGTTAAACCCGCCCTGCCCTGCCTTGATGTATTACATGAAATAAAACGCCGATTTCAGCGCGTGACCGCCGCTTATCAGGTTTCCGGTGAATACGCAATGGTGGAAGCAGCGGCAGCAGCGGGGCTTCTCGATAGGAAGCGCGTTATTTGCGAGAGCCTGATTTGCATCAAACGAG
The DNA here is from genome assembly GCA_964497555.1 of uncultured bacterium. Lineage (GTDB taxonomy): Bacteria > Electryoneota > AABM5-125-24 > Hatepunaeales > Hatepunaeaceae > CAZCEM01. Next base: position 4,338 of record CAZCEM010000023.1, on the reverse strand, counting down.
CGGGAGCGGATTTCATATTAACCTATTGGGCTAAAGAAGCTGCTGATTGGATAAAGAACGGAGAATTCGCATGGTGAACCTAAACTCTGACCGCGGTCAATCCGAAGCGTTATTCAAGCGCGCCAGCCGCGTGATTCCCGGCGGCGTCGATTCGCCGGTGCGGGCTTTCCGCACCGTCGGCGGCAGTCCGCCCTTCATCGAGCGCGGTGAAGGCTGCCGGGTGTGGGACAGGGACGGCAACGGGTACATCGACTACATCGGCTCCTGGGGTCCCCTGATTCTGGGTCATGCTCATCCGTCGGTGGTTCAGCGCCTGCAGGAAGCGGCAGCGCTGGGTTTCAGCTTCGGACTGCCGTCGCGTTTAGAGGTCGAGTTGGCGGAAGCCGTCATCGGACGATTTCCCTCAGTGGAGAAAATCCGCTTCGTCAACTCCGGCACCGAAGCCGCCATGTCAGCCATTCGGCTGGCGCGGGCTTTCACCGGACGGGATAAGGTCATCAAGTTCGCGGGATGCTATCACGGGCACGCGGACTCGTTTCTGGCGGCGGCGGGATCGGGCGCGGCGACCTTCGGGCTCCCGGACAGCCCCGGCGTTACCGTCGGCGCGGCGCGAGACACCCTCATCGCCCGTTTCAATGACCTCGACTCGGCTCAGAACCTCTTCAGCCAGGAGGTTACCCGCTATGCCTCGATAAACAAGAAGGACGGCGTTGCAGCGGTTATCGTCGAACCGGTGGCCGGCAATATGGGGGTGATCCCACCGGAGGAGGGGTTCCTCGAAGGACTGCGAGCCTTGTGCTCCAAACAAGGCTCGCTGCTAATTTTCGACGAGGTGATAACAGGTTTCCGGGTGGCCAAGGGCGGGGCGCAGGAATTGTTCGGCATCCGGCCGGATATGACGCTGTTCGGCAAGATCATCGGCGGGGGGCTGCCAGTAGGCGCTTTCGGCGGGCGAGCCGAGGTCATGAACCTATTGGCGCCTGAGGGTCCGGTGTATCAGGCCGGCACTTTATCGGGCAATCCACTGGCGATGAACGCGGGATTGGCAACCTTGGCAGGATTGGATGTGGCGGCCTATAAGACGCTGGAAGCGGCCGGAGCTTCCCTGCAACAAGGTTTGGAGCAGGCGCTGAAGGACTTTGAGATACAAGGAGTAGTGCAACGGGTAGGTTCGATGCTGACGTTGTTCTTTACGGACTCACCAGTGCGGCATTTCGACGACGCGGCCCGGGTTGACCACCGGCGGTTCGCGGAATTTCATCGGCTGATGCTGGAGCGGGGAGTGTTGCTGCCGCCCAGCGGCTATGAGGCGTGGTTCATCTCAACTGCACATGACGAGGAGGCGGTGGAAAAGACTATCGCTGCCGCGAGAGAGGCGCTCAAAGAACTATAATACTAAGTTGCATTCAAACAGTCATTATTGAGTTTAACACCCCCCTGTCCCCCTTCAATAGAAGGGGGTAACTTTGCTTCATGACTGGAAATACCCCCCTTCTATTGAAGGGGGGCAGGGGGGTTGCCTTAATTATTAATGAATCTATAAGAGCGAATTGGTATAACCACCGAAATCCTTCTGTAACGCCGCCTTCCAGGCGGCTGGTCTTGTCGTTGAGCCGTCTGGAGGACGGCGCTGCGCCTCATCGTTAAATCGATCTAAAAAAGAGAACCCCCCGAGTTCAAGCCCGGGGGGTTCGCATTTTTGCCTTTCTCAGCTTGCGCTGAAAGGGGTTGCTTACTTCAGAAGCATGACCTTCTGAGCTTTTGTGAAGCGACCGGATTCCATCCGAATCACATACACGCCCGCCGCAGCCGCCTTAGCATCCCACGCATACACGTGGTGACCGGCCGGCATCTGAGCGTTGACCAGATTAGCAATCAAGCGTCCATTCACGTCATAGACGCTGAGCTTCACCTGACCCGCTTCCGGCAAGCCGAAGGTCAAACGGGCAACGTTGTTGAAGGGATTTGGATAAGCGCCCGCCAGATAGTAGTCATCCGGCACCGCCGAACGGACGCGGACGTCCAGCGCGACGAAATCGTCGGTCTTATAGACCGCTTCACCAGCGTAAATCATCGTGACCTCCAGGTCACGAACCACCTGACGGTCGGCATCCCACAACTTCAACGTGAAGGCTTCGCCGTCGCTGGCGCCGTCCACCGCCTCAGTGGTGGGGTCGTCACCCCACAGCGCCAGCCCGCAACGGCCGTTGACAACATCGCCCACGCCGAGCAGCACATTGGAAGCGCTGAAGGCGGCGAGCTGGTCGCCTTCGCCAGGCTGGGTGCCGTCAATCGAGTTCACCAGCACGCTCATGTTCGCGCCGGTCGCGAGCGGAGCCGTCCAGCAGCCTGTCTGCTCTTTACTGGGCTCAGAATACGCCAACTGACGCTGCTGCTGCGGATAGTTGAGAATTATCCGCTCACCCGCGGTGCTCTTCACTTGATAGCCCTGACCCGTCGTCCACGGCTCCATATTGGAGAAGTGCCACTCCGGAGCCAAGAAATGACCCTCATTGTTCTTCGCGATCTGGACGTGGTCGATGATGGGCGAAAGGACATAGAAGTCGCTTTCAGCGGTGGCAACAAGGTCGTAGTTCGGGAAGTAGGCGATCAGGTTCCAGTTGGGATTAATCGGAATGTCCGCGTCGGCGGCAATAGGATTGCCTTCGAGCATGACTACACAATCGTTGAATACCTTCACCTGATAGCCGTCCGTCAGCTCCCAGTATGGGATGTTGATGAAGACCCAAGCCGGTGCCCAGAAATGCCCCATTTCGTCCTTCAACAGGTCGATGTTCTGATTGCCTTCCTCGTCCTCAAGCTGAGCGAACATCAACGGAATGTCCGGACCGCGGTTCTCGTTTTGAGCATAGAAATCAATCGGATCTATGTTGAGCGATATCATGTTCCAACCATGAATCAAATGGATCCTTTGCTGAACGAGACTTCTTCCCGCTAAAGTAAGGTTGGATTGCGCGCCGCTGCTCCAAACCCTCGGCCCGTCAATGAAGATTGCGCTGGCATTGTATTCCATGTCAGCTTCCCGATCCCAGATCCGGAAATGGAACGCGTCGCCGTTCTGGAATTGAGGCACGCCCGCCGCGGCGCCATAAGCCTTTAATTCCACGCCGCGGTCAAACCATACCGCCGCGCCCGACAGCCCGTCATCAGGCGTGAAGACGCCGATTTCACCCCAGTTCGAGGGCAGAGGCTGATTGTCCAACGTGAGGTCTTCAATCAGAAGGGTATGGTAGGTTTCAGTCTCAACGAACGGCTCTTCGATATCGGGTCCATAATGCACCAGCGGATTCAAGCCCACGGTCAGCATTACCGGCACCGCAACGTTCGGATTGACCGGGTCGTTGGACTCGAAAAGCAGATTGGCTTCGTAATCGCCGTCAATCAAGTCTTCCGAGTCAAATATCAGTTGAACCGCAGCGTCTTCGCCGCTCTCCAGTTCACCCTTGCGAGGTGAATACGACAGCCAATGAATCTCATGGATGCCGTCGTCCAGGATTAGAATCGTTGAAATCGCCCAGTAGGACGCCCACAGATTGTCGCCGTCGTGCCCCAGCACATCCCAGTGCTGGGCCGCTCCGCCGCCCGTGTCACGAGTCCGGAACACCTGCTGACGCTCGCCGAGAATCCAGTTGTCGGTGTCAACCGCGAACTCCCAGGCGTAGTTGCCGGCTTCCGCGTTGGGACCGGAGGTCGAGTGGAACCACAGAGGCCCTTCGGGATGCAGGTCAACCCACAACATGCTGCGGCAGGCGCGGTTGTTTATCGACGCCAGGAAGCTGCGGATGACGCCCGCTTCTTGAGCTATCTGACCTTCTTCGTTCATCTGATAGATATGGACGTTGCCGTCGCTGCCCATCACGAACAACCGCTCCATGTCCGCACTGGCGGTTACAGCGTAGGGTGTGAACGCCAATTGGACGTTGCCGAGATTGTTGCCGTCCCGGTCATAATGCGTAAGGTAGGACTGGGGATCGACCACCATGTACAGATGTCCGTTGAGCAGTCCGATGCTCATGCAGCGGGCGGTTACGGCGAACTGACGCGCCGGTTGGAAGTTGTCGGCTGGATTCAACGCGTAGCACTGACCGGAGTGGAAGTCATTGTTCCACATCCATCCGTTCTCCACGTCCCACGCCAGTCCGACGTTGTAGTGGCTGGCGGCGCCGCCTGGCGGCATGAAGTTAGCCAGCACGTCGCCGGGATTGTCGCGGTGAGGACCGCCCTGACCGAGGCGTCGCTGCCCTTCAGGCTCAGCGATGATCTCATGGCCACCCTTAAAGCGCAGATTCGCCACAAAGAAGTTGGCAACCGTCAACC
>CAZCEM010000022.1:9537-12921 GCA_964497555.1 uncultured bacterium | reverse complement strand
ACGTAGGTATCGTTATCCTGAGCGTTGGAGGAAACCGTTATCGCGCCTTCGTACTGCGCCGCTGCCGCGGGTGCGAAGGTTACCGTCAAGTCAACCGAGGCGTCCGGTGACAAGGTCTCAACCGCCTCCCAAGCCAGCGCAAAACCTTCTCCCACAATCTCCACCGAGTCGATTTCCAACTCGCCAGTGCCGTTGTTGATCAGGCGGATGACTTCGCTGGGACGATCCTCAACCGACACCCGCCCAAAATCAACCGCTTCGGGATTGGCGACGATCCGAGGTATCTGCTCCATCGTGCCGACTCCCGTAAGAGCCACGTGGATGTCGCCCGCTTCTTCATCGTTGGATTGTATAGTCAAGGTGCCATGATAGTTGCCTTCTGCAGGAGGTGAAAATGTTACTTCCACGATGGTTGACTCGCCGGAGTTGACGGTCAAGCCACCCTCAGCGGGGAAGTCTGGGTCGAAGGCTTCGTTGTCGGAAGTAACCGAGGAGACCTGCAAGGGCAGGTAGCCGAGATTACTGATGGTGACATCGCGGCTGATGCGGTTGCCGACAAAGACTTGCGGGAAGTCGATGGACAGGGGCTCAACCACGATCTCTGGCGGTGGCTCCAGCAAGCCGACACCCATCAGATCAATAGTTAGATCAGGTTCGTTAAAGGCGTCGGAGTGGATCGTCAGCACACCGGAACATTCCCCCACTTCGGATGGTGAGAAGGTGAAGATGAAACTTTGCGCCTGATTGGGTTCGATGCTGAATGCTTCACCGTTCCAATCGGAGGTGAATGCGTCATTGGAGATTTCCATCCCGCTGACATGCAGGGTAGAGCTGCCGTTATTTGCTATCTCCAAGGTCCGATAGGCAGACAGATAGATGATTGCTTCACCAAATCCCAGCGCTTCTGGATCAACCGCGATCACCGGCGCCAGACCCACGCCGGCGAGATTGATAGTTACCGGTTCGAGAGCGCCTTCATCGTCATGGGAGACGATGGTTATGACTGCGGACAGGGCACCCATCTCGGGAGGCGCAAAGTGAACCGGCACGTTGGTGGTCTCATGCCGCGAAATGTTGACCGCGTTATCGAATTCGACGCTGAAGCCGCCGTTTCCTTCGATGGTGACATCATCCACCACTAACATCTGCCAGCCGGTGTTGGATATTTCTAACACCCAGTCGGCTTGATCGCCCACCACCACCGAACCAAAATTATACAAATCCCTGTTGACTTCGAGTATCGCCGGAGGGGTTAAGCCCCTGCCGCTGACAGGAATTGAAACCATTTCCTGATCCGGCGCGGAACTGATCTCGATGACGGCTGAAAAGTCGGCGGCGGCATCGGGACGGAAAGTAACGGTGAAGCTCCGCTCCTCCAGTCCGCCTAAGGTGAATTCACCTTCCCAGTCGATGGCGAACTGGTCAGGGTCGCTGCCGGCAATAGTGATGTCGGTAACAGTCAGATCAGCTAATCCGGCGTTGCGAACGGTCAGTTCCGCGGTGGCTTGCTGGTCGAAATAGACGGATCCGAACTCAAGGGACTCCGGAGATACGGCGATTTCTGCGACTGCATTGGCGGAAGCTACTAAGGATATTTCGACCACCTCTTGAGCCCGATAGAAGCCCCTGTTCTCGGAGAAGACTTCCGAAATCACAGCTGGGTACTCAGTATGGGCATACAAATCCCAGAACCGGAAATACATCCGCTGCCCACGTGTAAATCCCTCAACTACTTCTTCGGTTCTCTGATCATCGCACCATGCGGCGAAACCAACCGGGAAGTAATCCGCGCCTGCCGCCGGAGCTAAACCTTCCTCCCCAACTCCTATGACCGCTGCGCCCGCGCACACCCCGCCCGGCGTGAACACGCCGATCTCATCGCCGAACTCCAGCGACTTCCCATCCAGTGTCGCGCTGTGAACCAGCACCGAGGCGTTCTCGCCGCCGGCGTTTGAGTATTCGAACTGAGGCGGAGGCAGGATTCCCACGCCGGTCAATCCCACGCGAATTTCGGGCTGATTGTAGGCGTCTGAGAATATCGCCAGGTTCCCGGTGTATTCCGTCAACTCATCCGGCGAGAAGGCAACGACAATCGCCTTTGATTCGCCGGGAGCGAGCGCCTCTTCCCCATCCCACTGGAAGGAGAAACCTGCCCCTTCGATAGAGATATCCTCAATGGTGAGCTGATACCCGCCGATGTTGCTAATTTGAACTTCGCGGTCGGTTTCCTCAAATAAGGCGGTCTCCCCGAAGTTTATCTCATTGGGAGAAACCTCAATAACCGGCACGACGCCACGTCCTTGCAGCGTAACCTGGTTTCCATTGGGATGCTCTTCGTCGTTGGTGTCGATAGTTAAAGTGCCATGATAGTCTCCCACATCGGACGGTTGAAAATACACCGTTATCACATAGATACCACCCTGTGCAACGAGACCCACCCCTTCGAAATCGGTTGAAAAGGCCTCATTAGATGATACAATGCTGTAAATGAGCAAGTCGGAATAGCCTTCGTTGCCGATCTGAAATTGCCATGGGCTCTCGTCACCAACCAACACCGCTCCGAAGTCGTGCGAGTTTTCAGAGAGAGTCATCACCGGCGGCGGTTCAAAGCCGGTGCCTAAAAGCTCCACTCCTATGTTTGGATGCTCCTGGTCGCTGGAGGTTATCGTTAAGGATCCGGAATAATCTCCACCGTGGTCCGGGGCAAAGATGACCGTTATCTCGAAGGACGCTTCCGGAGCAAGTGTCTCAACTTGGTCCCATTCAATGGAAAATCCCGCGCCTTGAACCTCAACGCTGGTTATGTCGAGGTCAATGTTGCCGATATTGCTCACGGTAACGACCTCTTCGCTCGTTTCCAGCACGCTGATGGTGCCAAAGTCGATGGTGCCTGGCGTAACAAATATAGTCGCTATCGGTTCATATCCGCCGGTGCCTCTGACGATGACGTGAATCTCGGGATCATCGGGATCATTGGAGAAGATAGCCAGCACTCCTTCCTGGAGTCCTTCCTCCTCAGGAGAGAAGGTGACCAACACGTCAAAGAACTCCCCAGAGGCTAAGACTGCATCTTCACCGGAATAGTCTGTGGTAAAATATTCGTTGTCAGACAGGATGTCGAAAACCGTTAAGTCTAAATCGCCCTCGTTTCCGACGCTGAATGTCCATTGACGGCTCTGCCCGATATAGACCTGACCGAATTGATGGCTGTAATCGGAAACCACGATATTCGGCGGAGTCAGCGACAAACCTTGACCGACTAAGCTGACTGCCAGCCGGCCGTTCAAGGGATCATCGGATAAGACTGTCAGTGTTTCCTCATAACGCCGGGCTTCCTCAGGCGAGAACACCACTAGCAACTGTACTTGGCCGGCTGGTTCGACC
>CAZCEM010000022.1:0-9437 GCA_964497555.1 uncultured bacterium | reverse complement strand
CCGGCTCCGGCAACCAGAATGGAGGTGATAACCAGATCGCCTAAACCAACGCTGCTGATGGTTACAGTCTGTTGAGCTTCGTCATTAACCAGCGCAGCGCCAAAGTTCAGCGATTCATCCGAAACGGTGATAGCTGCCGGAGGTTCAAGCCCGATGCCATGCAAAGGAACCTGAAGACCATCCGGCTGGTCATCATCATCACTCGTAATGAGCAGATAACCGTTGAACTCGCCAACCCGATCAGGATTGAAATAAACGGGAATCGTTAAAGTCTGGCCTGGCTCGAGAACCGTTTCGTCGGGTCCATCCTCGGAAAAATAGGCGTCGTCTTCGCCTGCCATGTGAACAGTAGCCGCCAGAAAAGTCAGATCCGCGGTGCCGTTGTTCAACACGACCACTTCCGACTCACCCTGGTAGTTCGGATGCGCGATGACTTCTCCAAAGTCAACTTCACGAGGAAACGCGCGGAGAGCCGGGTGCGACTCGGTGTAGGCAAACACTCCGAGCACATTGCTAAATCCGTCCCTCGACCAAGTCGGAGGCTCTAACGTCTCCCAATCCACCTGTGCGATATACTCTCCGCCTTCCCCGCCGTTGGCTTCCACCGACCAGAGGTGGAACTCGATGACATCACCCGCTTCGAACTGACCTTCTCCACCCCAGGCTGAAATTGGAGCAGGGAAAATCCGGTTGTTGTTCTCAGCGTCTTCGGTCAACACGACGCCGCCAGCGCATACGCCGTCAGGCGTAAAGAGACCGATTTCGTCGCCAACCTGCAAGGAATTTCCGTCTAACAAGGCGGCTTGAATCACCATGTCGTGGACTGGGGTTTGAATATCGCCGGCGATGAACTGGAAGTGATTCATCACCGCTTCCAGAAAGACGAAGATGGGTTCATGCTGGTCGTTGGTGAATAGGATTACGTCACCAGGATCAGCCAACATGTCCCTGTTTGCAGAGGCGTCATAAATACGGAAGGTCATGGTCTCGCCGTCGGCGAAACCGCCTTCTGGATCCCCTTCGCCATAGACAGTGATGACTGTCAAAAATGGATCAAATTGTTCAGCATCCACCACTCCGGCGCCGAAGCATCCGCCGCGAGGGGTGAAAACTCCAACCTCGTCACCGTTGACGATGGTTTCACCGGCGATGGTGGCGGAGACAACCGTAACCTCGTCGGTGGGAGCATTTTGAACTACTGTGGGTTCGTAGTATCCGAAACCTGGATTGCTCGCCAAGAGGACAGCAAGCATAACCATAACGGAAACGACTGCGGAACGTTCCATTTGGGTCACCTTAAGATTTCGTTTGAGGAAACTTTAACATGGGCGCGAAAAGGCGTCTGAGACGACAAGCGAAAGGTCGTAAGCCTTCGGGCGAGACGCAGGATGCAGAGCAGGCGGGCGAGAAGGCAACGCCCGGGCACTTAGGTTAGAAAATATACGTTTTGCTCGGTGATAAATCAACACTTAAGGCAGTCTATCTGAAGATTGATTTCGGAAAAGATAAAGGTTGTCGTTGTTTCGCTGAAGCTCAACCGCGCTGCTCCCTGCTAACTAATTGAGTTTCAATTACTAATGGAATCCTGCTGACAAATGGCTGTCAACAAGGCTGAGAGGGAGCCTGATGCGAAAGAAAATATTGAAATTATCTTCAATGTAATACAACCGAAAAGCAATAATGTGATTTGTGTCTCATTGGTGCCAGAGATTTTTAAAAAATCGCGCCTGATTCACTGAATATCGTAACGCCGCCATCTTGGCAGCAGACTTTAACGCCGTCAGGATGACGGCGCTACATGCCAAGATAATTGGTGAATTGCCATAAGATTGAACTGTAAACTCGAGTTTTGAAAACCGCTTGATGTTAGAATGGGAAGGAAGAGGCTGCAATCAGTCCGGAAAAAGCAAGGAAAAGGGGGGAGAAAATCGAAGCTAAAAAAAAGGGATCCGGCCGCTTGTAAAGGACGATTGCTTGCCTTCACACTGCGGCCGAATCCCCTCATCGAACGGATCCTACCTTAAGTACACCATCCGCTTGACCGCGACCCGGTCCGCTGCTTTCAAACGGTAGAAGTATATGCCGGAAGCCAATTGCTCAGCGCTGAATGACACCTCATGACGTCCGGTGTCGAGCGACTCATCTAACAAAGACTCCACTAGACGCCCGCTCAGGTCGTATATAGTGAGCTGAACCCGCCCCGACGTCGGCACAGCGAACTCAATCCGTGTCGTGCCGTTGAAGGGATTGGGATAAGCATCACACAGTTCGAAGTCTTTAGGAATCTCGGAAACGTCGTTATCAGTAAAGGTTGTATCGTTGATCGACAGGTGCGCCGGTATCAACACCGGTCCGTCGGCGGCATTGTGCTCCAGCAGTAATCCGAACTCGTAATCGCCGTAGGTCAGGTCGCTGCTGTTCATGGTTATTATTGAGTTGACCCTCGCCCCCGGTTCGACGGTCGCTGCATCCGGTTGAATCGTCAGATAATGGGTATCGGGACCGATTTCAATCACATGGACGAAATCATTCGCATTGTTGGAGACATCACCGATGAAGGCCGCCGAAACATTAGACTGCTCCCAGTCGTAGCCTATGCCCAATCCCGTCGGCTTCTCATTCTGGCGCATCTCCAGGTTGGCTAAAACCCTTCCCCGCCCGGTCAAGGGATCAACCTTTGCCAGACGAATGCCAGAGTTATTGGTCGGCTGGTCAATGAGATACAACTTCATGCCTTCGTTGTCTTCCGGGAACCAAGCCAAGCCGCGCAGCAGCATGAAGTAGTTGGGGATGTTCACTTGCAACTGGCGCTCCACGTGACCGTCTCTATTGAAAAAGAAGAGGGGTTTGTCCTGATAACCTGTGACCAGCAGGTCCTCATCAGGAGCGTAAGCCAAAGCCCAGGGTTGGCTCAGTTGACTGATACCGATATCAAGGGTTATCAGCCCTTGAGATTCCCCTTCAGTATTGAATACAACGATCTGGTGAATGCAAGATTCCCCAACCTGTCGCGTTTCGCCGCCGTAGAGAAACTCACCGTCGTAAGCCAAATCGTGGAAACCCGTGCCTGTGGTCGAAGGCTGAGGGAACTGCCTCACCAATTCATATTGTTTGTTGAAAACGTAAATGGTGTTATCGTTAGGATTCCCTCGGTCGCGCGCACAGGTGGTATAAATCTCATCGCCCACAATTTCGCAGCCGTAAAAGAAGCGCTCATCATTGCAAAGAGCAGTGACATCCCATTCGTCGGTCGGGCGGAACTGGGTGTCTGCTCCGTTGATGTACCTGCGCTTCAGTTTGTACTCCAGCGGTCCGTTGCCGCGGTTTCGCACACCGAAGGGAAAGGTGGTGCTGAATCCCGGACGCAGGGACTTGACAATCGAATGGTCCGGAAGATACAACACCGGATGAGTCAGCGATGCGTTTAGACGCTGAGTCTGCTCATTCTCAATGGTGGTTGAGGCGATTAAAGTGTTGTATCCTTCCAATTTGAACTCAATCTCCTGCTCGCCGACCGGAATCGGATTTATAACATAGTCCCCTTGGGCGTTGGAGGTTGCGCGAACGTTGGAACGTCGCGAACGCACCTGCACCCCCGCGAGCGCCTGCTGAGTGGCGCGGTCGGTGACGCGGCCCTCCAATCTGCCTAACAAGGTCTCCCGGTCGGTGGTGATGAGCAGCGCCAATTCATCCTGCATCGGTCGGTTGTTGGGCGGGTATTGATTCCAGTAACAGTATTCCAAGCCGTCGGTGCCGTCCAGGTTCTTGATGCCGGTGGTGCTGTAGAAATTGTCGGTGCCGTTGCCTTGGATGATGTACACCTTCTTGTATTGGATTTTAATCTCACCATCGCCGGTGGTCGTGGGATAGACGGAAGGGTCGTACAGAATCGCTTGAAACTCAAATAAATTGGCGTTGACGTCGTCGTCGGCGCCATCGCTGTACAGCTTCAACTCCGACCATTCGACGATGTAGCGGCCGGTATTCTGGTCGCTGTAAGTGAACACGCCGCGTTCATCGGGAAAGGGATTGATGAAATCCTGCCAAAAAACCGCCACCATAGCGTTGGGTCCTTGGATCCCGGGAATCTGCTGATTTCGAAAATCCGGAAACAAGGCGTTGTCAGCACCAAAGGCAAACCAGCCGTTGGAGCATACGGCGATTTGGCTGAAACTCTGTCCGTAGAATTGAAACGTAAAGGGCAGATCCGCCACGACGGAGCAGTCCATGTCAACCTGTTCATCGTTCAACTCGAGTTCCGTACCCTGAAAATCGAAGCCCTGCTTAAAGGGATTTATCTCAATCCACTCATAGTCCGGACACTTATCCTCCCAATCTTCATCCCCGGAATCAAAAATGATGTATCCGTAATCATCCGGCCCGAAAGGATCAGTGAGGGAAGGGTCGCCTATCATGCAGTTAAAATATAAGGTGTCCGCGAAGGCGTCCTGTTGTTCCACCGCGTCCAGAATGAGTTTAAACCGCGCGGTGTCGCCGGGAATTGCCAGCCGCCCGGCTCGAACCTGAAAGTTCGTTTGAGGCGCTTGACTGCTTTGGGAGTTGACGGGATTGTATCGTGCGCTGCCCTCCAGGACTTCGATATATGGACTAAGAGCAACCAATGCACCATTGACCACAGGAGCCGTCAAATCGCCGTTGTTGAAAACAGACGGCGCAAACTCCGCAGCCTGTTCCGGATTGAAGCTATGGTTGACAATCGGATCGTTAATCACTGTCAGCGAAGGTCCGCTCACCGGAAACATGAAAGAATGCTCCCAATGTTCTTGACCGGTCGCCAGATCTATCTGGACGCGGATATTGTCGCCGCCCTTCGCCAGGCGGCTGAGGGTAATATCAAAGGGCAGTTGACGCTGACCGCCGACAGCTAGATTTCCGACGGCGATTTCCTCCGGGAACGTAACCGCATTTGACTCTGAGGATAACCGCGCTGTCACATTATTCAAGGCTCGACCAGAGTTGTTTTGAACGGTTAAAGTAGTGCGAATGGTCTCGCCGAAGCTGAAGCGACCGTCCTGATTCTCGAAACTGACTTCCATTCCGAGCCCGCCGCCCGCGACATGAATGACGCCGCGGAAGGGAAGCGTATTGGGATGGTTGACGCAGACGTCGATATCACCTTCGCTCAACTCGTCGGAATCGAAGGTGAACCGCGCCCAGCCGTCCCCTCCCGGCTGACAGACCAAATGAACCTCATCGCCCTGTACGAGGGTTATCCAGGCGTCAGGCAGCGGCTGACCAGCGTAGGTAACGTGAACGCTGATGCCTCTCGTGCCCAATGTAACTGAATCGGGAATTTCAACGTCCATAGCAGTCGGACGCTTCCAAAAAATCTGGGTGCTGGGGTCGCCCATGAGCCGGTAGAGGGCGATGTTCTCCTCGACACCGTCGGCAAGCTCATAATAATTGTCCGTATAAAGCTGAACCTTGGAATAGTTCTGCATCAATCCCGCTTGTGGAATGTTAAGATCTGTCATCGCCAGCACTGCGCCGCCAAGCAGGCTGTTGTTGGTCTTGGAGTGGGTGTAGCCGGTGATGGCGATGTCAACTATGGGACCGGTGCAGGAGTTGCGGGTAGTGTAGCGAAAGAATTTCTCCTGATCATTAAATGATAAGCAAGTAACCGCCATCGTGAAGGGATTTCTCCGTCCCGTTTGCACCACGCTGTTCTGATCATTGTTATAAACTCCCTGCAGCCATCCGCGGCTGAAAGCGACGCTGATGCCGTTTTCAAAAACCCTCCTCACCTCTTCGTCTATGTGAACGTTCTGATCGGTGGAATAGAGAGTGTCAACTCTGTCAAACCCGTAATCCAGCAACTGCCGCCAAACCCATCGGCCCAGGTGAATCATAGAGGGAACGAAACTGCCGCCCGCCACAGCAATGTCTTCAGCGGTGTATAAGCCTCTCTCAAACCAGTCAGCGCCTTCGTCAACAAAGGGTTCACGCTCGTAGAGAATCTGACGCGTTACTACTCCCGCGAGTTCTTGATACGACTGAACCTGAAGTCTGCCGATGGCGATGTCGGACAGGTAGATGTTGTCATCATTCATCAAGGTATAGTAATGGTCTCCAACAAAACCGACTTCACCTCCGCCAGAGCGGAAGGAAGGGAAAAAGAGGCTCTGGTTGAGAACGTCTCCGCCGACGATAATGACATACGCCAGCGGATTATCGGCATCATTATATCTCGGTCTGAGAATGTTCGTGCGGATGTCCATCGCGGTGACGCCGTGAGCGACGTCCACGCCGAGTACTTCCACGTCGTAGCCCATGAGTCTCTTCCATTGGGCTAACTCTTCCACCAGTGGCAGCCCCTGCTCGTTGAACATCTGGTCAAGCTGATGCAGTATCAGCATACGGCCGCGGTTGTTTTGCTGGGTCTCCGCATACAAAGGTTCGCCAGGATCGTCGCGGCTGGGTCCGTTAAGCCTCAGACGGTTGAACATCGTCGCCATGTCGCTGCCGGGTGGATCCTTGACCGGCGTGATTGTGAGCGCGGAGGGATCCAGTTCGAAACGTACTTCGAACTCGACAGCGGAATTCTCAATCAGACAGCCTTCGTCATCGAGGTTTATTTGGTAGGGATAAATGGTGAGAGGCGACAGCAGACGGCCGCGCATCGCGACAGCCTCGCCAACTCGGACCGGATCCGGTGGATCGAGAGACAACAACGCCACTCGCTCGGGCGCAATGGTTTCATGATTGAGGTTAGCTGTCACAGATTCAGCGCGGCAAACCGCTGACTGCCGAGATTTCACGGCCGCCACGGCTCGCATTCCCGCCGGCATCTGTATCAAGCGCGTAATCGAGGGCACTTTCCGTCCGTCTTCCGTTGACGATATGCTCACCGCCAACGGCTCGGAATCGAAATTCAGAACCTCCGCATTGTTCAAGTCAAATATAACCGTAAAGCCGTTGTCCCGCTCCTCAAGAACGTTAAGCTGAGGAGTCAGGTCGAGCGGCGTAAAGTCTTTAGCTGTCAGACTGTTAAAGCAGATTAAGAAAAACAGGAAAATGGCAACAGCCGTAGCATCCCTGCGCATAGCACCTCCCGCAGTTTTCGGTCTTTCGTTCAAAGCGGATCCGCCCAAAGCGGCATGGGCTTCGAACTCGAAAAAATTTTTAAACGGTTAATTTAAAAACTCATCATGCAAGTTATCAACCTTTTGACGAAATTTCAACCGCCAAATGAAATCCGTCTCCTGTCTCAGCGGCTCTGTTTCACGCGCAACCGCGCATATAATGCACTATTTCACTTAATCACCACGAGCTTTCGAAGGGCGACGTCTTTCCCGACTTGGCATCTCAGCACGTAAAGTCCCGCGCTGAGTTCTGCAGCGTCAATGACGGCGGTATGCCAGCCCGCGGAATATAATTGCTCCTGAAACTTAAGCGCGCGCCTTCCCGAAAGGTCATGGACGCTCAACTTAACCACCGTCGCTGCGTCAAGACTAAAATCCAACCGTGTCTGAGCGTTGAACGGCGACGGATAACATTCGCCGATGAATGTCGAGAAAGGCAACGCCGCGTCAGCCGTTGCGTTGGTATCCGGCGGCAGGATAATCGCCACCGGCAGCATCGCCGTTTCGCTCAGCGCGTTGTGGTAAAACACGACTTCGGCTTCATTGCGGCCGCCGGCAGCGTGCACAGCGTTAAAATGCAGATTAAAAACCTGTGACTCGCCGCCTGCCAGTTCACCGTCCGACGGCGTCATTGCCAGCCACGTATCTCGCTCATGCAATTCTAATGCCATCAGACGGTCGCCGCGAGGATGCTGCACCAGAGCCAGCAAGGCAAAGTAATTCGCGCGCCATAATCCGGTAATGTCCAATCCGCCGGGGCGGCTGGAGGGATCCATGGAAATCTGGCGGCAGTGCCGGGAAGCGCCGGTCAGGATGTTTATATGCCCTATATTTATCATTCCCGGGCTGCCGTTTTCGTTGGTGGCGTAGTACAATGGATAACCAGTGGTGTCGTTGGCATAAAAGGCCAGTCCATGCACAGGATCGTTTAAGGATAAATATCGGTTCAGCCGCCCCCGTCGGTCGTAGATTCCAATGCAGTTTTGTTGATTGGCGTCAATCCCCGCCACAAATACCTGCCCGCCAGCCCGATCGACGGCAATGCCGTAAGATCCCGCTGTATTAACGTCGAATTGAGCCTTGATGCTGCCATCTGGATTGACAGCTAGGACGCCCAGACTCCCGTGCATCCATAGCACTGAGCCGTCGAAGCACATATCCAGCGCGCCCTGGACCGATGGATAAGGCTGAGGCCGGCTGCCGATTAAGCTTCCCATTCGGTCAAACTCATAGAACATCCTCGACGCGCCGCTGGAATTCGCGCCCGCCACCAAAAATCGGTCGCCTGTCCAGGTCGCGCAAAAGATGTTCGGATCCCCGGTTGCTTCGGTGACGTTGACGTCGAACAGGGCGTCCCACGGGTCATCCCGTCTTGGCAGGTTGGGCAGCACATCAATGCGTGTTGTGTAACTGAGCGGTCCGTTGCCTCGGTTCAGCATCTCAAATTCAACGTCGCCCACGCTGTCCGGTTCGGACTCAACGGTGACAGAATCCACCGATAAGGCAAATTCCGGATGAGTAAGGCGGATTTCAACGCGGACGGTGTCTTCAGGAACACGGATCTCAGCGGCTGTCCACTCGTTGTAGCCTCTTCGTTTGGCTCGCAGGGAGACGGTCTGCGGCGCCGCCAGGTCGAGGAAGGCGAAGCGTCCGTCCTCCGCTGTCAGCACTGGCGGGCGGTGGTCAATGGCGACTTCAACGCCGGAGAGCGGCTCGCTGGTAGTGAAATCGACTACCGAGCCAAGGATGAAACCTATCGGGTAATCGTAGTTAGTCGAAAACG
Organism: uncultured bacterium; assembly: GCA_964497555.1. Classification (GTDB taxonomy): domain Bacteria; phylum Electryoneota; class AABM5-125-24; order Hatepunaeales; family Hatepunaeaceae; genus CAZCEM01. Next base: position 551 of record CAZCEM010000022.1, on the reverse strand, counting down.
AGATTGCTGTTTCATTGGCGAGTTCCATGGCGCCGGGAGGATATTGGTTCCAATAGGTATAGAGCAATCCCTCGCCGGGATTGAAACCCTGTATGCCCACTGTCGCATACGGGGTGTCCCATACCCAGCCCTGCGGAGCGTTGTGCACCTCCAGATATTGGAACTTTAAACGGCTGTCTCCAGTACTGGTGGGATTGACCTGGGGATTGGAGATGACCAGTTGAAAGGATTCAACGTCGCCGCGTTGGTTGTTGTTCAAAGTCCGAAACATATTGCTCCATTCGACTATGAACAAACCCGCCTCCGGCTGGTGAAGGTAATAAATCCCGCTTTGGTCGCTGCCAGTCAGATTGTCCCAGAACACGCAGATCTTGCCTTCAGGTCCCAGCGGGCTGGGCAGCATACGGTTGCGGTAATCGACGAAGAAGCGCTGGTCGCCGGGCGCCACCCACCCGTTTGAGCATACAGTCAACTGGTTGAACTCCCGGCCGTAGTACATCAGACGAAAGGGCAGGTTCACGACCACCGAATAATCGTTGCCGCGAAACCAA
>CAZCEM010000021.1:0-13092 GCA_964497555.1 uncultured bacterium | reverse complement strand
TCGGAGGCCCGACCTACGCGGTAGGAGGGGGGCTATTTTCTGGGAAATGACAGCACTCGGAACATTCTATCTTAAATTCTGAATCATCGGACCGACTCTGAAAGTCCGTCCTCCAAGCCGCGAGAGCGCCTCAACTTTCTAACTTTCCAACTTTAAGACTTTCCAACTTTCAGACTTTCAGACTTTCAGACTTACTTTATCAAGACCAGCGTTCCGACCTTTTTCACCTCACCGCTGGGATCCTTGGCGGTGAGCACGGCGATGTATCGCCCGTTTCGCGCCATCCGTCCGGAATCGGTCAATCCGTTCCAGATGACGATCTTGTCAGGATTCTGAGCCTGCCGGTAATACTTGCCTTTTTCCAGCATCTCTGCATCAAACAAGGTTCGAATCAGCTCCCCCGCCATATTGTAGATTTTCAAGGTGACGGGCAGTCTGTCGGCGAGGTCGCTGCTGAGTACGAATTCTATCGCCACCCCGCCAATGCTGTTTTCCGGTGAGAAGGGATTGGGATTGAACTTAAAGTCCTCAATCGCCAGCGGTTGACTGGTGACAAGAAAAGAGAACAGCGAAGCGAGTCTTTCGAAATCCGCCGTCACCTGACTGCTGTCGGGGCTGTAAGTTCCTTCCCGTGGAATCCAGAAGACGTTGGCTTCGTCCCATGAGCCAAGCATGGGCGGCAGTCCGGCAAATTCATCCGGCGTCGGCAGGGTGACGATGCAATAGGTGCTGTCATCCAGGCTGTGCTCGATTTCAACTCTGTAACCTGTTTGCGGACACTCGAACTCCGGCGTTATCCTGACGACCGACGCCAAACGCAGTTTCCTCAGAAAGATATTCCCGACGGCGCCCACATCCACTCCCGCCCGTGGTATCGAAACCTCAAATCCTTGTCCATCTTTGAAGGTCAAGGTATCATTTTGACCCGCGCGCCTGGTGACGACGCCATAGACCGACAAGCCCCGCAAGAGCGGGTTCTTCGCGCTCCCATTGAACTCGGCCGTCATCCCCGTCAAGCTGTCCGTAACCGCAATCTGAACCATCCCCATCATGCCGGGCTGGGTTTTCAATTTGACTGACTGAGTAAAGGGAATGCTTTCCAAACTGCCGATCTCCAGATTATCAACCTCCCAGACGGGGAGTATCGGCATTGTTACATCGCCGGTGTCTTTAGCGTCAATGGAAAAGACCATTGAATCGCCGGAGGCGAGCGATGTCTTTGGCGCTACGATGCGAATTAAGGCTAAAATGCGGTCTTCATTGGTCCAACTCAGATCGCTGCGCAGCGTTATTTCCGCTTCCTCCTGCGACACTTGAGCCCGAATCTTGACCGGGCCGAGCTGATGGGGATGGTATTCAGCGGTGGTGGGATCGTCAGGCCGGACGATAAGGTCACCGCGGCTGGCATCCAGTTGAGACCAGCGTATGGAGTTCTCGTCGAATTCCGCTGTCAGATCAGTGTCCCGGTCGTCGTAAGCGCGCACCCTTAAAGTGATAGGAACATGGAGGCGAGGATTGGCGTTCGACATGCTGCGCGTGAGTTCCAGATGGTCTAACATACCGATTTTAGATATCTGGATCTCCTGAACTGTTGAAGGTCCTCCAAAGACATACCCATCGACAGTGTGCACCTCGAAGTAATACTGCAAAGTGCCGCTGCGATGCTGCGGCGGGATGTAAGCGTAATATAATCCCCCCGGCTCATCGCGGTTTAAAGAGAGGGAGACCGTTCTGACATCCCGCACCTCCCGGCTGCCCGGCATCACCCGCAGCCCCGCATTCCGCTGAAGCTGCCGCCGCTCCCACTCGACCGTGTAGGGACCCATCCAATAAAGGTAACGGTTGGCGGAGACCTGGACGTCCATTGGGATGCTGATTTGCAGTTTCAAGCTGTCTTCAAAGCTAGCCGGCGGCGGCGGTTCCATCGCCCAACCCAGAGACCAGTGCAGAACCGCCTGTTCGCTCTCGCCCAGCGTTATCACCCGCGGTTGAGGCGGCAGCTCACTTCCGCTCAACGCTGGAGTAACCGTATAGGTCCCGGGCAGCAAGAATCCGAATGAGACGGCATTGCCGTTGATGTCGGTGTAAAACGGCTGATTCCAATTGAGCTTGTCGCTGACAATCCTCACCGCGCGGTTGAATATCGGACGAGCGTTGGCGTCGGTCAAGTTCACCGTTATCCTGCCGGTGGGGAAGGTTAGGTCACGGATTTCATCGGTGTTTGCCAGTAACCGGAAAGGTTCATCGGCGATCTCCACAATCCCGTCCTTAGAGGCGCGGATGCGGTAGGTTGCCGGCGCCGGGACGCTCAGGAACTCAAAGCCGCCGGAGCTGTCGGAGGCCGTTCGAAACTGCTGGTAGGTCTCCATATCGGTCATGCTTATCGCAATGCCGGCCGCTAGCCGGTTCTCCAGCCTGACCGTCCCCGTCACATGGCCCACTCCCCGATCCAACAGCAGCATGAAATCGGCATTTAAAGCGGAGCGTCCCGTCTGGAGGTCAATATCACGCTGCGCCGGCGCCGCTTTGTAGAATTCCTTAACTGGTTTCACGCGATAGGTGCCGGTCTCAATATCTGTAAATATGTAATCCCCATATCGATCCGAAAACACAGTGTCCGCAGTGCCCACGCCGCTGCGTGTCACCATTACGTCAGCCATCGGAACTTCAAAGTCATTTTGTATGCGACCGGAAATGGCATTTAGTATCAGACTTAAGGGACAGTCAATCTCAAAGAATTCCCCGGCGTGAACTGTAAATGAAGTGTCGGCGGGGGTGACGTATCCCACCCGTTCGATATGGATAGTATAACGGCCGGTGTCTGGATTTGCTAAGCTGAAATAACCGTCGTTGGAGGTTACGAAATGACCGCGCGAGGGACCTGAAATATCCACCCGCGCGCGAGCTACTCCCCGTCCGTCGGTACCGTGCACGAAACCGGAGATGGCTTTGCCGGATTTCGTCAAAACTACCGTAACATTAACAGTATCCCCAGCGATGGCTTCTACGATAAAAGGAATTTGAACCATTGCATAGCCTGAAGCCTCGACCCAGAGATTCTGAGCTCCGGGGCGCAGCCCGCGCAGCATAAAGGTCCGCCGGTTCTGAGCGATGTCGGTCGCGATGACGCCGGTCGCTTCGTGACGGCTGGTAATATAGCTGACGGTGCTGGGATTATCGCCTTCGTTGGTAATGAGAGTCCCTTTTATGACCGCAGGATTCTGAAGCACCAGGCGAAGATAAACGGGCGTCTGCCCCGCCAAAACCGCGTTGCGGGTGAAGCTGGTGCCGGCGGTCGGATCGGGATGAACCGCCAGCAGCATGTACCGCCCATTATCGGCCTGAAGCGTAAAATCGCCGCCAAAATCGGTGGTATCCCAATACACATCGTTCTCAAACGACTTTAACATCACCGCGGCGCCGACAATCGGCTGCCCGTTCGTCAGTTTGAAATTACCACTTATGGACGCTGGTTCAAGCTTCAAATCCCAAGAACACTCCACTGACCCGCCAGCAACCCGGATATTAGTTTGCTGCCTTGTCTCAAAGCCCTTCTTAGCTACCCTGAGGCTGTAAATCCGCTCCGGATCCCGACTATCGAAATAATACCGCCCGTTGGCGTCGGTGGTATCGTACAGAACCGCCCCCTCATTGTCAGTCAAGGTTGCGACGCAGTATTGCAAACGTTCGGTGCGGCCTTCATTGAAAATTTGTCCGTAAATCGCTCTATCGAACGGCGTCAGCGCGTAGTTCTGAACAAATGCACCTTCCCCGTTGCCGGTGTTGACAACACCCTCGTAAGGAATGTATCCCCACTTGTTAATCTGGATGCTGTGCCCGCCGCCTGAAATATATTCCAGAGTGTATAAGCCGCCGACCAAGGAAGTGTCGAGATGAGTGTTGTCCAATCTAACATAAGCGTATTCCAGCGAGTCGCCGGTAGCCGCGCTGGTGATAACTCCTCGCAGAGTGGCGTTGTGACGGACAATCCGCAGCAGAACATTAGCGACATTGCCGGTCTGCACCGGAACTTCGACCGTCCCGTTGTCGTAGCCTGTCAGCGGCAGCTCTGTCGTCAGCCGGTAAGTCTGGTTTGGATATATCCCCGAAAAAAGGAACGCGCCGTTCTGGTCGGTGGTGTCTCGAACCTGCCCCGCGCCTGACCAAGCCAGCACCGGGCAGGTGCCCACCGCATGACCGTCGGAATCGAGAACCTGACCGGCTATGGTCACGGTGATCTGCTGCACCTCGAAGTTGACGTTTTGTCGCTGATCATTGACTCCTAAGCCGGTCACCACGATGGAATCCGGTGATGTTCGGTAGCCGATTTTCGTCGCTCGCAAAACAAAATTCCCCTCCCTGAGCCTAAGGGCTTGATAGCGGCCGTTGGCGTCGCTGTAAGCGGTTGTGATTCGTCCGGTGCCGCGGTTGACAATTTCTACCATAACCTGACGCACTCCGGAACATGCGCCGGAGATGGAAGACGAGAATTCTACAACCACTAAGTCCTCGCCCTGCATGTGGTTGTTGCCGGTCTGAAGCGCGCGGTCAGCGTTCTGATATTGTTCTTCCAGTCTGAAGGTCTGCATGCGATAGCTCGTGTTCCGCGCCAGACCGGTGAAGGAATAATTGCCATTGGCATCCGCTGAGGTTGTCAGAATCGATCCATCCGTTAGAGAAGTCGCATGAACCTCTGTATTGCCTAAAGCCCGTCCGGCTTGATTTTTAACCTGCCCGGATACCCGTAGTTGATTTGGTCTAACTGTGAAATTGCGCGCTTCGCCGACGGGCACATTGCGGATGGTGTCCTGATCGGCCGTATAACTAGCCAGTTGGACGGCTAAGGTGTATCGGGACAGCGGGTAGAGGTTTTCACAGGCATAGGAGCCGTTGGGTGAGGTGGTCGCAGCGGCGAAGTGCCCTAAGGAGTCGAAAGCGGAGACGCGCGCTCCTCTGAGACCTACACCGTCGGGATCCCTGACAAACCCCGTAATTCGCCCGTCATTCCTGATCATCTCCAGTTCAACGTTCACCGAATCGCCCGGATCCACGACTTGATTCTCCAATGGCACGCCGGTATAACCGACCCGCGCCGGCAGCAGGTTGTAGCTGGCGGCTTCTATGTGAGAAAAACTAAAGAATCCATTTTCGTTGGTAGTGGTTGTTAGTTCATCATTTGCGTAAGCAGCGAAAACGGTCACATTCGCCAAGGGATTATTGTTGCAGCGGGCGACTCCAGTAATTTGTGCGTCTAAAGGCTGGAGGGTCAGATTCACCATCCGCCGGACCTGCCCGCCGACAATGCCGCCGAGGTTCATCGAGCCGGCGGCATATTGGGGATGCCGGGCGCTTAAGCGGTAGTTTCCTGGCACCAGTCGCGTGAATTCATACAGCCCGTCCTGGTTGGAAGTCTGCAAGGTTTGCCGGTTGCTTGATATCTCCAGAAGTTCCACCGTCGCGCCGGCTATCGCATTTCGCTCTGGGTCCAGTACCGCTCCCGATACCAGCGCGAAATTCTCCTGCAGGACAAAGTTTATGCCCTGGCGCTGCTGGCCGGGATTCAGGTCTATGGCGGATTCAGCTTCCGTATAGCCCGGCTTGGAGGCGGTGAGGTCGTAGTGTCCGGTTTCCAGATTAAGCAGGTAGGTGCCGCCGCCGCCGGTAGTAACTTGAAAGAAGCCGTTATTGCCGTCAGCACGCACGGTGGCGCCCGAGAGCGGCTGATTGTTCACGATCACCGCGCCTTGGATTCTACAGGGGAGAGCCGCTAAGCGAAGATTGACCACGGCTTCACCTTCAATAGCCAACGGCTCGCGCAAAGTATCGCGTGAGGTTGTAAATCCGTCTTTGGTCGCAATGATGATATAGCGGCGCTCCGGCGTTACCGACAGCGAGTACCGTCCTTCCACGTTGCCGTTGGTGGTATATTCGGTGTTCGGATTATCCAGAGGTATCATGCGGATAGTGGGCGTGTTGACAGCGCCGGCGGCCGATGTTACGGCGCCGGTGATGCGCGCCGCGTAGTTCAACATCGCAAAATTCCGATCCGAGACCTGCTGACCCGCTTGCAACTGAACGTCGATATAGCCGGGAGCGGCGGAAACAAAACCGCTGCGCTGAGCCCTCAAGCGGTAGGTGCCGTAACGTAGGCCGAAGCTGAAATTGCCCTGTTGGTCGGAGCGGGTGGTGAACGTCTGATTGTTGTCCTGCCGCGTGGCGGTTATCACAGCGTCAAAGATGGCATCATTGCCGCGATAGACCCGCCCCGTGATGGTGCCGGCGTTGTCGATAAGGCGCAGATTCACATCGCCGACGTTCTGCCCCGCCTGAACGGCGATGGGACCCACCTCAGCGGTAACATAACCCTGTTTGGTGGCGCGAACTGTGTGAGCGCCTTCGGACACAGCGATCCGGTAGGTGCCGTCCTGCACTGAAACGGCTTGAACGCCGCCGCCGGCGACGGTCGCGCCGGAGATGGCTCGGTTGGCCGCGTCGGTTATCCGGCCCGAGATGCTGGAGGGATTGGCGCGCATTCGGAGGGTTAGACCGGAGACCGTTTCGCCAGGTCCGACGTCAATCCGGAGCGTGTCGCGGGCGGTATAACCTTGGCGAACCGGCACAACCATATAATTGCCCGGCGAAACACCTTGGGAAAAGGCCCCCAACTGATTGACTCGCGTGGTGGTGACCTGCCCGGCGTCAGGAATAAACCACATGTCCACGTTGCGATTGGCGAGATTCTCATCAACATACACCTGACCGGAGAGAATCCCGGCCTGAGGAATGAGGATGAAGTTCTGCACCACGTTCCGGTTCACAATCTGAACCGGGATGTTGCCGCTTTCAAGATAGAAGCCGGGCTTGCGGGCGTTCATAATCCAGTTTCCCACCCCGACTAAAAAGGTATAGGAACCTCCTTCGGGAGTATGGGCTATCATTCGTTGACCGTTGGCTCCGTCTATGATTACATCGGCCAACTGAATCCCCTGACCTTGGGGATTCTGAACCGTGCCGGAAATGGTGTATTCGTACAAGTCAACCATCAACGCGCCTTGTTCAGCGTCGAAATCATAGTTTTCACCGCCCTCCACTTGAATGGACACTTCACGAGAGGGCGCGTGCCCGATGGCTGAAGCGGATATCACCCAGGCACCGGGATTGACAATCAGTTGATATTCTCCGCCGACGTCGGTTTCAGTCGTGACGCGGGCGTTGGTTTGACGATTCAAAGCGGTAACGGTGGCGCTCACAACGGCTCGCTGCTCCTCGTTGACAACGGTGCCCAGAATTGAAGAAGGAAGAGGCTGCAACGTCAGCCTTATGGTGTATTGCCTTTGATTCTCAATGGTGACGGTATTGCTGACCGCCTCTTCAAAACCAGCTCTGTTGGCGTGGAAACGATAGCGGCCGACGGGAATGTCCCGCGTATGAGATCCGTTGTCATCCGTTCCAAAGGGTCGATAGAACAATCCCTCAAGGGTTTCAACCGTGATTTCGACGTTCCCCAGGTGCTGATCACCGGTAGTATAGGTGTAAAACGTGACCTCTCCAGTTTCCAGCGATACATAAAAAGAGGCTGAATCGGATATGGCGCCGTAGGCTTGGCGATTTGCCGCCAGAACCTTCCAGACAAATCGACCGGAGCCCAGTACGTCTCTGGCGGGGCAGGTAATTGATGTAAGGGTGGTTTGAGAGTTCCAGGCGGGTATTAGACCCTGACTGCCCCCAGGCGTAATCTCCTCCTTGGAAATATAGACGAAGTAACTGTTTGCCTGGGGTATCTGGGTCCAACGCAGCAGCACGTCATCACTCATGACCAGTGAACCGGCTTCGGGCGCGAGCAGTTCCGGCGCGTCAAAAGGCGGGCGAATCTCCACCTCAAAGGCGGAGATACCGCCGGTTACGGTGGAGGTGTAAAGCACGTTGTTTCCGTAATTGTTCAGCACTATCCAGTTGTACGAAGGACGGTTGTTCCGATCCAGAGACCCAACCAGCGGCGGAATGTTCTCCGAGTCGAAGTATCCGGAAGGGTCGGGGCGTCCATACATCAACTCCAATTCAGGCGTAATAGCCTGCCAAATCAGATTGGCGCCTTCGACCGTGATCGCGCCTTCCTCGTCTTCGGTTATTTCAAAGGGTTGGTCGCTCACGATTATATGGTAGTAAGGGACCCCCTGCACCGGCCGCCATTGAAAGGTCGGCGTAACGTGGTCTATTCCTTGACGCCCCTGCCCAGTGATGGGAAACGTCATCTGCGGGGCGACGGAAGCCATCCGGATGACACGGAAGACAGCTGAATATCCCTGCTCGCCGCCGTCAACGACGCAGTAGAACAAGCCCACCGGCAGATCCGCGCAGCGGATTTCTAAATGACCCGCTGAACGGACAATTGGATTCTGAATCCTGTTGGGATAGTCGTTGGCATTGGGTCCTCGGAAACTGGTCGAATAGCGCATTGTGCCCAGAACCCTCGGTGTCCAGCTCAGGAAGAGGGTATCGCCGACGCTGAGCATATTATGGGGCACATCCGTCATCGTCAGGTCCGCGTCCCGGTTGGCTTGACTGTCAAGGAAGCCTGTGTTCAGCACGCTGGCGTCAGCGTGGACGGCCCCGATGGTCAGGAGGGCAATGGCAATGGCAGTGTATCTAAAACTCATTTTCTTCGCCTTCTGCTTTCTTCCGATTTAGGGAAAGGTCTAATTGCATGGTTCGACTTGGGAGTGCAGGCCGGACTAAAAACTCATCTTCAATGTGAATCGAATCAGGTCCTCCGGCAGACCTGCGATGAGGGTGCCAAGGGTGATGTTCCTATCCAGCGCCCAGTCGAAACCCATCGAAAAGCGAGGCAGAATGGTTGGTTCGATAGCTTTTATCGGAACACCGGACACATCGTGATACCCTTCGACAAGGTCAACTATCTGCAGCGCGCCGGCCGCGAGATAAAAGGAACCGAGATTCACGCCGACCAAGGCGGACCAATCCGTCTTGAAACCCCGCTTGTAGGAGAACAAGACCCCCTCTTCGAGCAAGTCGGCGGTGTAGGACAATTCACCGAAGTACTTGGTGCAGGTTAAGGTCGGCTTGGGGAAGCCCAGCCAGGAAACAGAGGCCGAAACCGCGCTGGGAATGTTTATCTTCACTTTTTCGGGCGCTGTTATGCTTTTTTCCTTGGTCTCATTCATCTGGGCGGAGTTCTCAATTCGATTTACGTCGAATTTCTTCTCCCCTTCGCCAGCGTTCAGATTCATGGCTTTGAAGTTGTTCAATTCAAAGGTGAGAGGTCCATCCATCACAGCTTGGGTCTGGAGTCTGACGTCCATGCCCAGCAGAAATCCTCGGTTAGGTTTCTCCTCGGAAGCGGTGTTGTAAGTAAATCCAAAGCGATAGCCCCAGCTAACGCCTTCAAGCTGACTGGTCGATTGGTTGAAATAGTTGTTGTTCCAGTCGTCATTGGGATCGTTAAACGCCCATTCACGGCCGCCTCTCTTTATAATCCCGTCGGTTCGCTGCTGTCCGGTATAGTCGATGCCAATATCGGTGCGGGTTACGCCCAAACCAGCTGAGAAGTTTCCGAAACGCCGGGCGCCCGAAAAAGCCCAACTGTCGGCAATAAGACTCAAATCCAGGTTCATTTTCTGGGAGGAGTAGAAGACCAATGGCTCTTCTTCCAGCGTTTTCAACCGCATCCGCATTCCCGAGAAGACCAGGCTGGATTCAAGGTGCAAAGGGCGGTAGTATCCTATCGCAAAGCGGTCGAGCAGCCGTGGAAGGGAACCGAACCAGCCGGTGGTGGTATCGGTATGGAGCACTATCGCCAGCCCCGACACCGGCGCGCCGGCAAATCCCGCCCGTCCGGTTATGGTCGGATAGGTGATGGAACTGGGACGTCTGAAAGACTCCAGCGCCGCGTCAACCTCCTGCTTGACGGTTGGCGCCGGATCCTGAACATCGCATATCTTGATTTCCAGTTGCGGCGAGAATCCGACCGCGACCCTGTTGCCCCGGACTTGGCACAAAGCCGCAGGATTGCCGAAAACGATAAACGGATCCGGCGAAACCGGAGCCGTAAATCCGGTAAAAGCTCCTTGAATTCCGGGTCCCGTCAGAAGGGCGGACCGGAAATGCAGCGTCGCGTCAAGTTGACCGCCGTCAAAGAGTTCAATTTTAACGTCATCCTGCGCAAGGAGTGGTTGTGAGAGCAGCGCTGACAGCAGAAGTGCAAGGATTAAAGAGAAAGAGGTTGAAGCGTGCCGCATTGGTGGTTCCCTCAATGTCGCTTTTGAGCTTTGCGAAGAGAAAAAATTACTGGTAAATGTAAATCTATTATGAACTTTTGTCAATGATGGAAACAAATTCTTTAATATTAAGAACAAAACACCATACCTGCGGCGGATTATTCTAAAGTAGCATTATCTTCTTTCCCTCTGCGGTCATATCCCAGAAAATCGAATCAGCCATCTAAGAAGATCTGGACGAAATGGACGGTATGGACGAGATGGACAGCAGCTATTTTCAATAGCTTGTTGCGTTGCGCGCGGCATGTCGTTTTCCTTTGAAAATAGCGATCTTTATGCGTAGGTCGGGTCTCCGAACCCGACCCCCAATGTAACGCAGGGCGTCCCCATCCTGCAGTCGAAAGGCTCTATCGGTGCAGGATGAGGACATCCTGCAACATCCGATGCTGGATTGGGATTTAATATTTACTCAGCCTTTTTTTAAAATCTGAACCTTTGGTCGTCTTCATCAGTCTAATACAATGAGACCAAGATAATTTGAAACAAACCGCCGCATTTGTTGACAAATGCTTTTGAAAGCAATATATTAGTATAGTTAGGGATATGATCTGCTTCCTGCGCCGCTTGCAGTCTCATTTCCAGCCGTTGAGTTCCACTTTCATCGTTTCTGAACCAGCGCACCGCCTGCCTTAGAAGAGACTCTACTTCAAAGAAGGAGAGTGTTGGATTTGATATTCCATATTTTTGTTAAGGAACTGCCATGAAAAGATTGTTCGTTATTCTTTTCGCACTGGGTTTGACCGGGACGGTGTTCGCCGCGCCCGATCCTCAGTGCTTCACCGCCGACCGCGCCGACCGCTCGGCTGTAGTCCGCGAACTGTTGCGCGACAATCCCGCCGATGAAGTCATCTTCACAGAAGACTTCGAAAACGGCGCCGAGGGCTGGACAACCACCGACTATTCAGGACACGACACCATCTGGCATAAGTCCGACTTTCAAGGAGCGGAGGATAACCTGGTCTGGTGGTGCGGCGACACGTTGACCGCCTATGACGGACCCCCGGTCGGTTACGACAACAACTGGCTGCAATACCTCGACACCCCGGTGCTGGATCTGTCCGACGCCGGTGAAAACCTCCAGTTGACCTTCGACGGCTGGTGGCTGCTGGAAGACCCGCGCATTGTGCCTCGCTATCTGCAAGGCTGCCAAGGTTACGACGGATGGCTGGTCTATATCTCTGACAACGGCGGCGAGAGTTTTCAGCCGTTGCGCCCGGTCAGCCCTGCCTACCACGGCGACCGGCTTAAAGCCGCGGAAGTCCGGTGGGCATTGGGGCAAACCCCCGGCTGGTTCTTTATCTCCGCGGAGTTGGACGACTTCCCCGACACCACCCGCGCCCGCCGGCCGGAAGTCAACTGGATTGAGTGTACTTTCAACCTGAGGGACTATCGCACTGAGGAAATCGTCATCCGGTTCGCTCTCATCAGCGACAGCTCGGTGGCCGCGCCTTACGACAATGTTTATCTGCAGGAGAGCGGCGTCTGCATTGACAACATCCTCATCAGCGACGGCGAGACCGACTTTCTGGTCAACAACGCCGACGACGAACCGGTTCCTTCCGAACTGATTGCCAGCCATGGCGAAGGGGAGCCTTCGGGGGACCACTGGGAGCTAACCAATGCTGACCGACATCGCGGACAATATTCGATGTGGAACACCGCCGAGAATAATCGCAATATGATGAATGCCCTCGATTCACCGCCTTTTGAGGTGCCCGAGGGCATCAACACCCTATTCCAGTTCTGGATCTTCTGCGACCTGCCCGACTGGGATTCCGACGGCAGCGGAACCCTCGATGACTTCTATCAAGTATATGCCTCCGACGACAGCGGCGAGACCTGGACGTTCCAGTTCGTGGATTACGCCCGCAGCGCAGCCACCGGCGCCTCCGGCTGGGCGCATTACATTCCCGGCACCCCCTACCCCATCAACGGCGTGGATGTGAACATCGACATGACTCTTGACGACTACGCCGGCGAAGAGGTGCAGTTGCGGTGGCTGTTCCGGACCGACAATGACGAAGACGGCGGCGTCGGCAGCGGATTATTCATCGACGACCTGGAGGTGCTGGGAGTCAACCGTCAGCCTCTGGACGCGGGAATGGTGAACCTGATACTGCCTTATCCGCTTGCTGTCGGCTACCGCACCGGCGGTTTCACCGTCGAGATGCATAACTTCGGCACCCGCGACCTCTCCAGCATCCCGGCTTCTTGGGGCTGGTGTTCGCCAGATAATCGCGACGAATTCCCCATCACCCCCTATAGGTCAGTGGACACCGGAGAAATGACCCTGATCAACCTGACCGACAATCCGCGGCTGCCGACTCCAGGCTGGACGCCGGCACTGTCCGGCATGTTCGACGTGTGGGCAAGAACCAGCGTTGGCTCGCAGACTCCCGCCATCCCCGGCGATGACGACCAGGTTCCCGACAACGACAGCACGGGCGTTTCGGACGCGATTGTCTGGCCCGCGAATATCTTTGAAATGGGCTACGACGCCCGCACGCCTGTGGCGTTTTACAACTTCAACCAGAACACCGGCGCGGCGGTGAGGTTCCGCGGTCTGGACGCCGGGCTGCCAACCTTCTCCATCGGTCTTATCCGGCTTCTGCTCAACCATGTCGATGAAGCCGTCAACTTCCGGCTGCACGTTTACCGGGAAAACAACGCTCAGCCCGGCAGTCAACTGCTGAGCCGCGATGTTCAGGTAACGCCGGAGACCAGCTATCCCAATTGGCTGACGATTCCGGTTTATGATGTTCAAGCCCTGCAGAACCTCCAAGACCGTGTCTGGGTA
>CAZCEM010000020.1:3733-13156 GCA_964497555.1 uncultured bacterium | reverse complement strand
CGTGCAAATTCGACGGCGGCGGCATTCATGCAGCGATGCGTTCGGGCTGGATGGCTGGGACGGCTATTGTTCAAGCTTTAAGGGGAGAAATCCGGCGTCCGGATGAGATGTACTTGCGCCTCCTGCGGAGAAAATTTGGGCGGGAGTACGCGTTGTGGAACCGATTGGCAGCGGTGCATCATCACTTCCGGACGCGAGATTGGATACTGCAGGCTGTGAACCGGCTGGGAGGGGCAAAGCTGCATCGTTCGAGGGAACTCAGGCACAGTTGACAACGCTCATAGTCGGCTTGAAGCGGCGGCTGAGGTTATTGGATTCTCATCGTGAACGTTGAAATTATATAAATAAGATGTAAGGGGATGAAAAAATTCAAAAAAGTATTGCAAAATGAGATTTCAAAACTTAAATTAGATTGTTTGGTCTAAGGCTGAGCTGGCAGAATGCGCCCGATAAGTTATGCTGCCGCTCGGCTGTTGGCTAAACATCCGGTTGAATGCGGGTCGCAGGGGGCGCGCTGAAGAGCCCGACAACCGGGAAGGCACGTCGGATCGAGTTCGAGGCACTTGTATGAAACATGCGGTACGCAATTTTAGCGGAGCGGGCAGCCAGGGGCCGAGATATTGACGCGACGGAATTCAGGAGAAACAGATGAATCGTAGGCTCTATGTTGGCAACCTCGCCTATTCGGTGACTGGCAATCAGCTCCGCGACTTATTTGCCGCGTATGGAGATGTGGTTGAAGCCACTACGATCAGCGATCGCATCACGGGTCGGTCCAAGGGATTCGGATTCGTCGAGATGGCGACCGAAGACGGGGCTCATCGGGCGATTGAGGGTTTGAACGAGAAGAACATCGATGGCCGCAACATTGTGGTGAACGAGGCTCGCGAACGTGAGGCTCAGCAGCCGCGCAGCGGTTTCGGACGGGGTGGCGGTCGCGAGCGCGATCGGTATTAAACCAGCCTTTCTGAGCGGTTCCGCCCGCTTCCAGCAATGGGAGCGGGCGTTTTTTTTAAATTATGTATTATGAATTGAGGAAGAATTTTGAGAAATGTTGTATAAATGAAACAATTGACTTGCATTGACCGGAATAATGTTGTATATTATCAACGTAACAAGCCTCGAGGCTGAAGATGACAGATAAGGGGCTCTCCACCCGGACGGGGGAGATAGATTGGGACGTCTTTTAAAAATTAGGACCTAAGAATTGAGGAGGAATTTTAAGAAGTGTGGCATATATGAGACACAACGCTTGCATTGGTGGAAAGAATGTTGTATATTATCAACGTAACAAGCAGGGGGTTGAAGATGACAGACAAGGGGCTCTCCACCCGGACGGTGGAGATAGATGTGGACAGCCTTTGGGAGGCTGCGGAGCGGAATTCCGGAGGAAGAGGCGCCGTCGTACAAGCGGCAGCGGGCGCGGCTTTCAGCCGGAAGGAACATCATGCGCCGGTGCAGCGTCCGTCGTGGGGCGGGACGCTGGTCCACCGGAGCGGCGACGGCAGGAAAATCGACGGCTCACCCTTCCGGTGTGGAAGGTAAGCGGTTATTTTTTTTGCCTTTCACTGTTGTATATATGCAACAAAGGAGAAAACAATGTCTTCTCAATTCACATTCGACAACAACGGCATCGGCGGAACGCCATTTCTATCGTTCGGCGTCGATACCACTGAAAACCTGGACTTCACACAGGACGATCTGGACAACAATCTGACGGCTTGCGTGATTTCCGGCGACAACGAGGTTGGCATGGGCAGCGCGGGCAATAAGCTGTTCGGCAAAGTCGTGTGGGTGTCGCAGCAGCTGCAGGCGGGTACTACGGTTCCGGCGTTGTGTGCAGTGCAGGCGCGGGGGGTGGCTCGATTCAAGTTCGCCGCCACCACGCCGGTCATCAATCAGATGGTCGAGGTCGATGGCGCGGGCAAGGTGCGGCAGGCGACCGCTGACGCGGACATCGCTGCCGGCGGGCATTTGATGCGCGGGCAGGTCATCGCGGTGGACTCGGAAGCGGGGACGTGTGACCTGTGGCTCGGGTAAGTCGGAAAGTCTCAAAGTCTTAAAGTCTTAAAGTCTTAAAGTCGGGAAGTCCAAAGTCGGAGACAAGATTCCGGTACCCCAACACTTTGAGACTTAAGACTTTAAGACTTTAAGACTTTACGACTTTAAGACTTTGAGACTTTAAGACTTTAAGACTTTAAGACTTTAAGACTTTCAAACTAAAAGGAAACAAATGAACATACTGACTGAAAATTCGCAGAAGCTGAAGGAACTCATCACGCAGCATTCGCGGTCCGCCAATCTGGGGCTGTACGCGGAAGCACAGGAACAGAACCTTAGTTTCACAGAACTGCTGGAATCCATTGATCCCAGCCCTGAAGGCAGCCCGCTGGACGCCTTTGAGCGGCAGCTTATGCTGCACGGCATTAAATCCGATGGGCGGAACGCCATCAGCATGGAACAGTTCTTCGTGGGCGGCGGGTTGATACTGCTGCCCGAATACATCCTGCGGGAAATCCAGCGGGGCTACCGCATGGTGCAGGATCCTACCGAACTAGTCGCGTCGGTGGTGCACGAGTCGGGACCGACGGTGCGGCCTATCTACATCAAGACCTCGCAGGCGCGGGAGTCGCTGGCTCAACGCGGCAGCGGCGGCGGGGGCGCATACCCGCGGGTGGAGTTGCTGTACCGCGAGAAGGAAGCGGCTCTGATCGACCGCGGGCGGCAGTTCGACTTCTCGTACCGGGTGGTTCGCAACCAGAAACTGACCGAGTTTCGGGTGTTCTTGTGGTGGATAGGCGCGCAGATGGCTTACGACGAAATAGACGACATCTATTCGACGCTGGTCAACGGGGATGGAACTTCGCCGGGCGCGACCGACGTATTCGACGGCATTGAGGGAACGTTTGCCTACTCCGATCTGGTGCATCTGGCGATGTCGTTCGGGGTGCCGGCGCGGATGTCACACCTGCTCGCCACCAAGACCGACATCGAGAAGATTGTCAGCCTGACTGAATTCCAGAATCCAGCCGCGTGGCGGGAGGCGGAGTTGTTCCAGCGCAGCGGCGACTATCGGTCGTTCCTGCCGGTGAACGCCCGGCTGGTGGAAGTTCCTCACGCGGTGGAGACCCAGATACTGGGTCTGGACACGCGGTTTGCGGTACGTGAGACGGTGGCGCAGCCGATCATGATTGAAGCTGAGAAGGTCATCAACCAGAAGTTGGAAACGGCGGTGGTGTCGAAGGAGTCGGTTTATACCATCATGGTCGATGGGGCGGCGCTCGTCTCAGATTATTAAGGAAGAAAGGAAGAAAGGTAGAAAGGTAGAAAGGAAGAAAGTTGGAAAGAGCCAAGAGCCAAAGTAGGACAACCGATAACTTTGAGACTTTGAGACTTTAAGACTTTGAGACTTTAAGACTTTGAGACTTTGAGACTTTAAGACTTTGAGACTTTGAGACTTTGAGACTTTGAGACTTCCCTCCTTGCGGCGGTAAATGGGTTAAACCCTAACATCGAGCCCTGATCCGCCGCGGGAGGGGGGAATTCAATTAAGAATTAAGAATTAAGAATTAAGATTTTAATATTTTAAGAATAATTGGGAAGGGATGAATTAAAACATTATTCCAAATCAGGAGAATTAAGATTAAGGAGTCCTTCAATTCTTAATTCTTAATTCTTAATTCTTAATTCAGGAAGAACCATGAGTATAAACAAAACCTTGAACTACCTGCTGGCGCGGCAGGGAGATACAGCGCTGGGCTTTGGCGCAACGCTGACCACCGCGTCGAGTTATCTAAACGGACCGGGCGGCACGGCCGGGGACGGATTTCCCATGCCCCGCGCCGGACGGGTGACCCGGCTGGACGTGTGGGACGGCGCGGTGCCGCTGGTGGGGACAGACAACGTAAGCTTTATCGCCGGGGATCGGCTGTCGGTGTATGCGACGGCGGGCGCCGGCGTGTTCGACATCAGCCTGCGCGTCAACGGCGTTGATACTACACTGGTGGCGCTCGGAGCAGCGATGAATGCGACGCTGTACGCCGTGATTGACGTGAAGTTTGAATGAAATAGTGCTCAGTGCTCAGTGGCTTCTTGACGCGACCTTCATACTGAGCACTGAATACTGAACACGGAACACCTTGGGAGAAAACAATGAGCTGGACCGATAAAGAAACGGTAATGGCCCACCTGCTGGCGCTGGAACGGAAGCCGACGACGGTGACGGACGAAGCGGCCAAGGTGTCAGCGGAAGGGAAGGCAACGCTGAACCACAAGGGACTGGTCAACGGCTCGGAAACGGTCAAGATAGAATTGCAGCTTGAGCCGTGCTACCAAGCCAACGTCGCGCTGAACGATGAAACTTGGACCAGCCTCAGCCACGCCGAACTGATGCCGGGCGAGGTGGTGGTCGCAACCGACAGCGGGCTGGAAACGGTCTATCAGACCGACAAGGATTACTGCTTCGACGCCAAGACTGGTAAGCTGCGGCGCATCGCGGGCGGCGGCATCGGCAACGGGGAGGCGGTGCAGGTCTATTACCGCCGCTACCAGCCGCTGGTCAAGGACATTGATTACAGCATTGACTACGCAGCGGGCAGTCTGACGCGCATCCCGGGCGGCGCGATGAAACTGGACACGACAGTGTTCGTGGATTACGAACTTACCGCGGCGGCTTCAGTGGAAGCGCTGGCGGAGGAAGCCGTCACCGAAGCCGAGGACAAAATCGTCCGTCGGCTGAAAAGCGATTACACGGCAGAATCCACCGACCAGGGGCTGGTTACCGGCGCGACAGAGTTGACGCTGGCGATCCTGTGCCGGTCGCTGGCGGCTCAAGCGCTGGCGGACGGCTTGACCAGCGCCGAGGGACGTTCGCGGGGCTGGCGGGAGCTGGCGGATAAGTACGAGACCGCGGCGTGGATTACGCTGAGACCCTTCCTGACCCAGCCGGCGCTGGCGGGCAGCGTGAAGAAGGCGAACAGCAACTGGGAGTGGCAGTAGAATGCAGAATGTAGAATGCAAAATGCAAAATGCAGAATGATGCTGCCGTAGGGGCGCATGGACATGCGCCCTTGATGTGCCGTCAGACTTAAGTCTGACGGCAATTATGAAGTCTGACGGCAATTAATGCCGAATGCCGCCGTCCGTAGGGGTGCATGGCAATACGCCCGCCGAGGAAGATTCACAGCGGATGAAGCGGATTGGGAGCGGATTCAAAGAAGATTCACAGCGGATGAAGCGGATTAAACAGATTGAACAACAGACGATTGGCACCGAATCCGAAGTGACAGCGGACGAGCCCTTCGGCATTCTGCATTCGACATTCTCCATCCCCGAGGTCTGGGACTGGCTTCGGACGCACTGCAAGACTATGGACGCGGTGGGCGGGATCAAGCCGTTTCCGGATTATCCGTTTGTGAAGCGGCTGGTGGAAGCGCTGGACAGGAAACGCATCCTGCTGGTCGCCAAGTCGCGGCAGATGCTGGCGACCTGGACGCTATGCGGGTGGATGCTGCACCGGGCGCTGTACGTTGAGCCGGGGTTGTTTCTGCTGCTGTCGAAGGGAGCGCGCGACACCAGCGAACTGGTCAAGAGGCTGCGGGTGATGGCGCGCCACCTGCCTGCCGCTGAGCGCTTGTCGTTGAGGATCAAAGCCACTGAGATAGAGTCCGAGACCGGCAGCCGCATCCTGGCGCTGCCCGCCACCGAGGACGCCGCGCGGATGTACAGCCCGACGGCGGTATTCTGGGACGAGATGGCGTTCACGCCCTATTCGGAGGAAATTTGGACAGCGGTCAAGCCGGCAATAGATTCGGGCGGGCGGTTCTGCGGCGTCTCAACGCCTAACGGCACCGACAACGTTTTCTACAGGCTGTACAACGACCCCGGCAACGGCTTCGGCAAGCTGAAGATACACTGGCGCGATCATCCCGGACGGGATGAGGCCTGGGAGCGGGAAGCCCGGCGGGGGCTGTCGAACGACCGTTGGCGGCAGGAATACGAGGTCGATTTCGAGGTGCTGGCGGATCGGATTTACGACGAGTTCACGCCCGAAGAGCATTTGCTGCCGCAGCCGTATCGGTGGCAGCCGGACGCGGGTCGGGTGTATCGGGGAATAGACTTCGGCTACCGGCATCCGTATGCGGTGTGGGCGCAGTTGCTGGCGGATGGGACGCTGGTGGTGTTCGACGAATGGGAGGGGCGGGACGCGACGGTCGAGGATCTGGCGGAGGCGTTGGCGCGAATCGACGCGCGGCACGGCTTGACGGAGAACGACGTAACCCTGTCGGGCTGCGACCCGGCAGGGGCTTCCCACACCGACGCGGGGCTGTCGCCGGCGGCGAGATTGCAACAGATGGGGTACAAGTTGGCATGGAGGACGTCGCAGATACTGACGGGCGTGGAACTGATCAAGCTGCGGCTGCGGGACGCGCGGGGACGGGTGCGGCTGAAGTTCTCGTCTGACGCGAAGCAGACGGTGTATCATCTGAAACATTACCGCTGGGAGGTGGATGGAAAACAACCCGACAAAGATGACATCCACGACCACGCGATGGACGCGCTGCGATATCTGGTCATCAATCTTGGTTCGACAGCGGGGGCGAACTGGACGGGCGCGAGGGTGGAGGGAGGGAGGAGGGTGTGAAAATTACGAATTACGAATTACGAATTACGAAAAAAAACGCCAAGGTTAAGCGTCCCGCTTGACAATCGTCGAAGAGGACAGCGCCAGTCAAGCGTCCCGCGTGACAACGGAATGCGCCTTCGGCGCATTATGCCAGCGAAAGCTGGCATCCACACCCAGTGCTGTCATTTCCCAGAAAATAGCCCCTTCAAAGCGCGTAGGTTGGGCCTCCGAGCCCGAGCGCCAATCTGCCGCAGCCTAGCCTGACCGCCAGTGTGCCGCAGGGTGTCCGCACCCTGCGGTTGCTGCTATTTTCATCTTCCGTGGTGGAGAAGCCACCATGACAATTCCCGCGAAAGTTGGCCTCCACACCCAGCGCTGTCATTCCCGCTTTCGTGGAAATGACAGCACTCAGGCGTCCTAACGGGGGCAGTATCCACAACAGATTAAACGGATTAAACAGATTGCGAAACAGAAAGGATAGAACATGTTGAACCTTTTTAAGCGACGCAAGCCGCCATTGTCGAATTTGCCCGACAGTTTGGTCAAGGTGCGGGGCGGGCAGCCGCGTCGGCTGGCTCGGGTCGATGACCGCATCATGGAACCGCTGCTGCCCAAGCGGGAATATACACCTCGCGCGACCTATCGAGAAATGGTAGGGTCGTTCAGCGGCGGGCTGGGCCAGTCGTCGTTCCAATATACCGGCAACAATCAGGGCGATTTCTACCGCTGGCTGCGCAACCGCGTGCCCATCATCTCCACCGGCGTGTGGACCTGGGTGCGGCTGTGCGCCACGGAACTCTTTCGGACGGTCGAAGGTCCCGTTGACGCCCGTGAACGCGCGGCGGGGCTGCTGGACGAACTGGACGCTCGGATACTGGAATCGCCCTACGGACGCGGCTCCGGCTTCACTAAGCTGACGGAGGGGATGTTTCTCGAGCTGTTCACCGTGGGCAAGATGGCTGGGGAGGCAGTGTTGACCGCCGACGGCAAGGGCGTCGATCACTTTCGGCTGCTCGATCCCTACCGCGTCGAATGGGAGCACACCGAGACCGGCTGGATGCCGTTTGTCCACGACCCCGGCGACGCCCGCCGCGAACGCATCGACGCGGAACGGTTCTTCTACGCCGTGCTGGGCACCGACCTGACCAATCCCTCCGGTGTCGAACCGCTGGCGTGCATCCCGTTTGTGGTCGAGGTCGAGCAGCTCATGTTGGAGGATATGGCGCGCTCCAGCCACAACGCGGGCACGCCGCGGCTGCAGGTCAAGATTGCCCGCCCGGAGCGGTTCAACTGGGAGAACGACTTCGAATTCGCCAGCCGTGCGAACACCTACTTCAAGGACGTGGTCTCCGAATTCGGCAACCTCGAACCGGACGACAACATTTTCACCTGGTCGGACGTGGAGGTAACGATGGTGGGCGTCAGCGGCGTCAGCAACCAATGGCGGCTCAGTCGGGAGCAGGTGATCGAGGACGTGGTGACGGGGCTGCGGCTGTTCCCGTGGGTGCTGGGGCGGACGCATCAGACGGCGCGCAACTGGGTGCAGACACAGTTCGACCTGCTGATGGAGATGGTGCGGGCGCACCAAAAGCATGGCGCGGACCTGATCGACTGGCTGGGAAATCTGGAATTGCGTCTGAAGGGCGTGTCGGCGACGGTGCAGCATCGGTTCGATTCACATCCCGACCCCTTCCGACTCGATAGAGCGCGAGCCACGGCGCTGGAGCTGAGAAACATCGACTTCAAGGTGGAGAAAGGGTACCTAAGCCGGGAAGACGGTGAGAGGGAAATGCAGAATGCAGAATGCAGAATGTAGAAAGGCTGCGTCCGACAAGGAAAAATACATTTTTTCTCTCTCAATTATTCACAGCAGATGAAGCGGATGGAGCAGATTTCCAAACAGATGGGACGGCGAAGAAATATCCGCTCAACATCTGATTTATCTGCTTTATCTGCTGTGAATTATCAAATAAAACAAACAACGTTTATCCAGCAAAACCCTTAACTTACGCGAAAGGAAACAAAAAATGGACTGGATACGACGAGAACTGTCCGGAGTGGTGCTGTCGCCGCCCGGGACAGTCAGCGACGACGACGTCGAAGCGATCAATAATATCCCCAATCCGCCGCCGCTGCCGGTGACGACGAGGGATGTGTACGTGCGCACTTGCCGCATTGCCGGCGACGCGGTTGACGCGGGTTTCGGGCGCTTCCGCACCGAAGACCTTCCCCGCCTGCTGGCTATGATCCAAGGCGCGCCTGCACTCATCGGACACCGACGTGATACCCTCGGCATAGCCCGCTTCTTCGGCGGGTCGCTGTGGACCGACGCCGCCACCGGCATCACCTATGCCGCCCCCAAGTTCTACTGGATGCGCGCGCATTCCGCCAGCGAAGACCTGCGAGTGTGCATCGACGGCGGGATTTATTCAGAAGCGTCGCTGGGATTCATCTTCCGACGACCGACCTGTGGGGTGTGCGGCGAGGACATCCGCCGCTGCGAACACATGCCCGGTCAGGAATACAACGGTGAGACCTGCTTCTACTGGTACGACGACATCCTGCGAGTGACGGAAGGCTCGTTCGTATACCGCGGAGCGGAGCCAGGCACGGGATTCACACTGGGCGACCCGGACGCCGAGTCGTTGGCCGAGCTGCCGCGATTCCGGTGGGGAGGGATTTGGTACCGGGGAATACCGGAAAAGTTAACAAGTTTGAAAGTTTGAAAGTTTAAAAGTTCAAAAGTTTGAAAGTTGGAAAGTTGGAAAGAAAAAAGGACCGCAGACATCAACCTATGG
>CAZCEM010000020.1:147-3723 GCA_964497555.1 uncultured bacterium | reverse complement strand
CTTTTAAACTTTCAAACTTTCAAACTAAAAAACAAAGGAACAACAACATGAAAAACATAACTCTGCTTTTAACCATTCTTATCCTGTGTTTCACCGTGCAGCCGTCCGCCTGGGCGCAAGGCACGGTCGCCGCGCCCAAGCCCGATCGGGACGCGCTGCTCGCCGGTGAACATGCCGTGACGGCGTATTCCGGCACAGGATTGATCCCCGGCTCGAAGGGGACCTACACCACCGCCTGGATGCCGGTGGGCTGGTCGCCGCAGGCGTCGCGGTCCGCCAACGACAACATCCTGCGCTTGGCGCCGCGGTGCTTCACAGTGACGCTGAAAACCGCGGTCTATAACTGCGGCGATTCCGTCAGCATCGACGGCGCCCGCTTCGAATGCGCCCTCGACACCACCGGCGCCGTCATCTGGAACGCCGACAGCTCCAATGTGTTCATCTCCGGGGAAGCCTTCGCCAGCCCCGACTACGGGCTGTGGCGTTTCGCGCCGATAACGAATTCATCGCGATACTACGCCTGCCCGCTACGGGTTATCACCGAGGGCTACATCCGGCTGGCGCTGGATTCCAACCTGTCTGATTCGACCACCGTCACCTGGACGCTGATAGGGAGGCGATAAGATGGGGAAGTTAACAAGTTGGAAGGTGAGCAAGTTAGCAAGTTCAAAGGGCCAAGAGCCGAGAGCCAAGAGCCAAGAGGGAAGAGCCCCGCAGCCGCGTAGGTCGGGCCTCCAGCTCGACGTCCCCTTGCGTAGATCGGGCTTCCAGCCCGACGATCCCTGGCTTAGACCGGTCCTCCCAGCCCAACCGGATGCGCGCAGGTCTAAGATCTCGCCCGACTCCGTCTTAGAGCGTCCGCCGAAGGCGGAGGAAACAATCTCACCCGCGGGTATGATTGGTTCACTTCGTTCGCAAAATTGGATTGCGCCATTGAGCGTCTTGATTGCGGCGCTGACCGTGGGTGCAGTACTGGCACGCGGCTTCGCGGTGATGACGCCGGAGAACTACGCCGCCTGCGCCGCGCAAGGCTGGACCTTGTCGCCGCCGGTGTGGAAGCCGGATTCGACCGCCGTCCTGTGCGACAAGCCCGGCAACGTCGATTTCACCAGCGCTGAAAGGCTGACGCTGGATTCGCTGGACGCGGTCATCATAGGCGCGGATACAGTTGCAGCTTGGATGCAGATGGATGGATGGATACAGGAGGTGGAAGAATGAGTTGGCAAGTTAGCAAGTTAACAAGTAAAAAGAGCCAAGAGGAAAGAGCTAAGAGCCAAGAGGGAGGTTGCTCGAATCCGTGTAGGTCGGGCCTCCGAGCCCGACCGGATTCGAGCTGGTCGGGCCTCCGGCTCGACGTCCCCTTGCGTAGGTCGGGCCTCCGAGCCCGACCGGATTCGCGCAGTACCGAATTCTCGCCTGAGCCCGTCATTGCGAGTCCGATGAAAGCGGGCGAAGCAATCTCAACGGTTGGTAAGTTAACAAGTTTTCAAGTTAGCAAGTGCTGTTTGTTCTTTCTGTTGGTTACGGCGGTTTTAGGGCAGGCGACGGAGTGGCAGGTCTCTCCAGCGGCGGACTACCGCATCAACTGGTCTGGGGGGACGTGGCACGGCGTGCCCGAGCCGGCAGCGGAATGGTATCTGGCAGACGGCTTGGACTGGGACACCACCGCGGCGGGAATATACCGCAACACCGGCTCGGACGCCTTAACCAGCGGACTGTCAGACGGCGCTCAACCGGGGCTGGCGGAGGGGATGCAGGCAGGCGGGCAGCGCGCGCTGAGCTTTGACGGCGTCAACGACTACCTGACCGCCGGGGACGACGCCCTGTTCGACTTTGGAACCAGCGACTTCATGGTGGAAATCTGGCTGCGCACCACCACCACCGCGACGCTGACGTCGTGGGGTCGGCATATCATCGGCAAACACGACCAAGGCGTCATGAACGCGTGGGCGGTCGGCATCAACAAGGACAGCGCCAGCGGAAAGCTCTGCTTCAAGGCTTCCGACGCGACGACCTACCTGTGGACTGTTGAATCCCACGCCGCGGTCAACGACGGCCGCTGGCACCACGTCGTAGCGGCGCGGGATTATTCCAACGGCGCCACCGGCATCAGGTTGTATCTGGACGGCAGTCTTGACAGCGCGGGAACGCAGATTACCGGTTCGATATCCAACAACTTCGCGCTGGTCCTAGGCGCGGATCACGGCGGCAACCAAGGTCAGTTCTGCGGTGAGATAGGCCTGGCGCGCATCTATAGGTTCACCTTCACCGGCTCGATTGACGCGCTGGTGGATTCGCTGTATGAGGCGCGTCCGGACGGTTCGGAGGCGGCTCCCTATCCGTCGGCGCAGGGTGCGGTCTGGCAGGCGGCGGCTGACGACGTCCTGCGGCTGGCGCCGGGATATTATCTAGAGACGCTGGAGATAGGCCAAAATTTGACGCTGACAGCGGCGCGGACCGGTTTCGGTTTTAGACCTGTCTTCGTCGGTAGTGGATTGCCGCCGGCGGCAGGGATTGTCGGCTTGACGGCTGACCAGGGGATTGCGGTATCCTGCTGCAATTTCAGAGGTTACGCCCAAACGGGCGGAGTGGGGATAGAGGTCATTGAGGCGGCGGATCCGTCGTTGTTTGAATATATCACCTTCGATTCCTGCTTAGTCGGGATCACCATCACCGGCGATGCGGACGGCGACACCGTCCGTTGCTGCGACTTCCTTGGGTGGTCGATGGCCGGGTCGAAGGGAGTCGTCCTGAATGACGGCCTCGCGGCGGATTTTTATGAAGTGGCAGTTTTGGGTGACCTGTTCCATTCCATAGATATCGGCTTGGCTTGCGGCACTTGGGCGATGCCGGCATGTGCGGATAACGACTTCTTCGAGGTGGGAACGGCCTACATCGGCTGCGCTCCGCCGGGGGATGACCAGTGGTTGCCGCCGCGCTTCCGGGGAACCGACTTTCGGCCGCCGATGCGGGCGCTGGAGGGCGTCGGCGCGTGGTGCAGCCGGATTGAGCGTGGACGGCTGATGAGATTGTTTAAACGAAACCGTTGAGCAATTCAAGGAGACGGGATTATGACGACGGGCGGAAACCACTACGACGGGCGCGGATGGAGCGAGTACGAAAAGCTGGTGCTGTACCGTCTGGACGACTTGTCCGAGCGGCTGGCGTGTGCAGAGCGGACGTTGGTGACGCTGCAGGCGCGGTCGAGCCTGTGGGGGGCGCTGGGCGGCGCGTTGACGGTAGCGCTGATGCTGGGAATCTTTGTGATAAAGAAGCTGATTTGAAGTGCTCAGTGAGGAGGGGACAGTAGGCAGTGGACAGTGGGCAGTGGGCAGTGGGGCGGATTGCCAATCCGCCCCACTGCACCCGCCACCTGCTATCTAATACCAATTAGCTTTCATACAGTCATTATTCAGTAAAACAACCCCTACCCCCCTTCAATAGAAGGGGGGTAAGTCAAATGCTGGACGTGAGATACCCCCCTTCTATTGAAGGGGGGTAAGTCAAATGCTGGACGTGATATACCCCCCTTCTATTGAAGGGGGGTAAGTCAAATGCTGGACGTGATATACCCCC
>CAZCEM010000019.1:0-13202 GCA_964497555.1 uncultured bacterium | reverse complement strand
CCATCCCTACTTTCTCCCTTTCTCCCTTTCTCTTTATATATGACCATTTGAACGCAATTTGGTATTACATCTTGTCTCTTCGCTCTTAGCTCTTGGCTCTTGATTCTTGACCCTTATCTACACAAAACCCCCCGATCCACGGCCGGACCGGGGGGTTTCGTCGTTGTGCGAACAGGGATTACCTGACGAGAATCGCCTTGTTCATGGTGATGAAGCTGTTGGCTTGCAGCCGGATGAAGTAGATTCCGGAAGTCAAGCCAGCGGCATTCCACACTGCTTCGTACTGCCCGGCTGCTATCTGCCCCCGCTGCAACTCCGCAACCTGACGCCCGTGCATATCCCAGACCGTCAGACTCACGAGGGCTGGAACCGGCAAGCCGTACCGAACCGTCGTCTCGGAGTTGAACGGATTCGGGAAGTTGCCGGACAGGAAGAAGTGGTCGGGGATGGAGCTGAATCCATCATCCCTAACGCTCAATTGAGGTATCTGGAAGCGGAAGGGCGCGTTCGCCGCCGGAAGCGCTGCCGGGCTCCTGTCGATTGCTTCCACCCGCCAGTTCAACCAAAACGGAGTACCCAGCCAGAGGTTCAAGCTGTCGGCTATCGCAATCGGAGAATAGGCCGGATTCTGGTAGGATGCACCTTCTATGCCCATAATCCGCAGGGTGATGTTGGGATTCGTCTCCTCCCAGATAACCAGGGCATAGCGCACGCTGTCAACTTCCCATTGATTCTGAACCGCCTCTTCCCAGGTGAAATTCACCGCATTAGAGGAATCAAGGTAGGCGATGGCGAAGTTGTTCTCCGGTGTCAGCAGGTTGAAGGGCGCCGGCGGGTCGTTGAACGGACGCACCATCACATTGACTTGCTGATTCACCGACGCGCCGCCGGGATCAGTGCCGCTGTACTCCACCACCACGTTCTGATCGTTGGTGTTGAAGTTGGCAATCGGACGGACATTCAACATGGCGCCCTGGATGGTTAAACCCAGTTCCTCCAGTGGATTGACCAACGCAAAGACGAGCTGAGCTTGTTCTCCTGTATCATCATCGAGGATGGATCCAGCCAAATTAATGTTAGTCCGCACGGTGTCTTCGTTCACCACTATATCCGCCAGCCGGCCGCCCGGGCGCGGAGGACGATTGACGTTGTTGATGACAATCGAAATGGCAACAGTAGCCGTTCCGTTATTGGCATCCGTAATCCTAAAGGTTGGATTGTAGTTGCCGGCCTGAGTGAACGTGGGTATCCAGATGAAGGTGGCGGCGCCGTCGTTGTTCTGTTGGATGAACGGGCCGTTCGGTAGAGGAGCGTTCGCGGGAAGGCCTCCGCGGGCGGAAATATCCCACGTCAAAGCCCCTCCGTCCCGATCGTGGGCCTGGAAGTCCGCAATCCGCAGCTCTGCGTTCTCGTCCCCGACATATTGCCGACCAGCAACGGGTCCGTCGATTATCGGGGGACGGTTGACATTGGCGACCGTGATGCGAATGGTGACGGTGGCGTTCAATCCACCCGGGTCAGAGACGCGGAAGACAGGATTATAAACCCCTGCGTCGTCAAAAGTCGGCGTCCAGTCTAAGGTGGCGGTGCGATCGCCATTATCGACAAATCGGTAGCCTTCAGGTAGCTCGCCGTTAATGTCAGCCTCCCACCGAAGCTGGTCGTCAGCGTCGGCGTCAGTGGCAACGAAGCGAACCTGATCCATCGGCGCATTCTCATTTACTTGGTACTGCGCCCCGGCAGCCGGCGCCGTGATGACCGGCGCGTCCGGTACGTCGATGACCTCGACCACGAAATCGAAGTGCATCGTGTCGTCGCGGGTGGGATAGAAACCATTGCGCACCGAACGGACGTCGCGAATGCCCCGGTCGCGTTCATCGCCCCCCTCTTCCCCGAACTGGTCGTTGGCGGTAACCCAGAAGAAGGTGTTGCGGCCGGCCCAGTTGTTCATAGGACTGATGGAATAGATATCGTTGTTGTCTTTTTGCTGCCGGATTTGAGCCGCTGGAATCTGGTTTGCATTGGTGTTGTAGTAATACACCAACTGCTGACCGTCGATGTCCGGCATCATCTGCCTCAGATTGAACACCTGCACCCAGGCTGGATTGCCGCCGGCATGTTGAGGAACCCTAAACACGTAGGTTTCGCCTTCCCTCACAAGCTGATGTCCGTTCACCTCTCCCTGATCGATCAATCCTTGCAGGTATTCCCGGTTCACATACGGCGGTTCATTGACCTGCAGCACGGTGAAATGAACTGTGGTGCGGTCCAATACCTGCTCGCCGTCTCGGACCGAGAATACCAGGTCATATACTCGAGCCGACAGGGAGTCGGTGCGCCAGTGGAAGGTGCCGACGTTATCCGCGACCACAAAGGCGTTTTCGGGAATCCTCGCGTAGTCGCCGCGGTTGTCAAAGGTAATGTTGTAGCCCTGCTCTGCATGGGCAAGCTGGATTTGGAAGTCAGCGTTCTGCTTCTCGCGAATAGTGAACGGATTCACCGGAACTATCCGAACACCTTCATAGGCGACCGTTAACGTTCTGATAACGGTCAGGGCGTTAGTCACGTAATTCATGTTGCCCTGTAGAATATCAAGCTGGACTTCATCGGTTTCACGGTCTTGACCACGGTAGTAGTACCGCAGGGTCATAAGCTCATTGGGGTGGAAGCCTTCGATGAGAAAAGTCGTCTCTTCATCATCGCCAAAGGCGGCCGGTCCCAGTTGTGAGTCCGGATTGGTGACTATCGCCGAGCCGGCGCAGAAACCGGCTTCGGTGAAAATTCCGACTTCGTCGCCGATGCCAGGCAGTTGGTCGCCAACTAAAATGTGTTGAATAATGATTGACTGGTTGGCGCCGGTGCGCCCAAACACGAAATGCGCGTTGTTGGCGACGTCGGAGCCCATGCCGCAGGGTCGAACCTGATACCCCGGACGATGCGGGTCATTGCTGTTCACCGTCAGGATGCCTTCATAAGGCAGCGCCGCTGCCGGAGCGAAGGTGACGGTTACGTCGGCCGCCCCACCGGGCTCCAGAACCACCGGATTGGCGAAGTTGGTGGTAAAGACCTGGCGGTTGGACTGGATATTCTGAACCGTCAAGTTCGCGCCGCCGACGTTTTCCAGGTGGAATACCCCCGTGGTGCGCTGCCCCACCCGAACGGCGCCCATCTGCAAAAGCGCGGGGGTGACGGACAGCATCCCTTCTTCCTGGAGTGCACGGGCTGTAACGCGAATCTCTGTATTGCCTCCAATCGTGAAAACTTGTGGACCATTGACAAAAACTACCTCACAGTCCAGTTCGTCACCGGTGGAGCGGTCCCAGATTTTAAAGCTGAACTGCTCGCCGGGGATGAAACCGTCCGCGAAGTCGTTGTTGGGATCGTTCGCAAAGGCGGCAATTGCAATCGTATCGCCCGCCGCGGCACAGCGTCCGTGACCCGCACAGAGTCCACCGTCGGTGAACGCGCCTATCTCATCGCCGGGAAACAGCGTCATCACAGCATCCTGACGAGTGATAATGTTGGACTGCACCACACGGATGGAATGGCTGGCGCCTGTGTTCAACTCGAGGAAGTGATCCGCGGCGTCGGATCCCCAACCTCGAACAGCGAACTCGCGCGGCTCCTGCTCAGCGTTGGTCTGAATCGTGAACATCCCGTTGAACTGACGCACCTCGTTGGGAGTGAAGTTGATAGTCAGTTCATAGGACTCACCGGGATTAACCACGTGGTTTTGTCCGTCCCAGTTGGACCCGAAGACCTGGTCGCCTTGATACCCGATTTCGGTTATATCCAGGCGCGCGCCGCCAACGCTGTTTATCGACAAAATGTAACTCGTCGGGCTGTTAAGATGACAGACGCCGAAGAAATGGTTCTCGACTATCTCAACCCCCGGATTCTGAGGATTCTCAGCTCCGTCGCCGGTCACGTCGATATAGTAAGGATTGTCGTCGGGGTCGTTGGAGACGATGGTCAGCCGAGCGTTGTACTCCGCGATTTGGTCGGGTGTAAAGGTCACGGTGACGTCCAGAACGCCTCGTTCGCCGATGTCAACCGGCTCGGTGAAATCAGTGGTGAAAGCGCCGTCGTCGGATTCGATGCTCTGGATGGATAGGGTGCCGATGCCGTGGTTTTCAATGCGGAAAACCCAATCGGCGCTCCCACCGTTACAATCCACCTGGCCGAAGTAATGGCTAGCGCGGCGGACGAAGAAATCCGGCTCCGGTTCGCCCGTCCGAGCCGTCAGATTGACGACGGTAAAACCATTGGTGATGTATGTTTCCGGTCCATTATTCAGATTTTGAAATGCCGCGGGAGCTTCAACGTTGGCGTCTCGGTCCCACACTACAAAACGGAAAGGCTCACCGTTGGCGAAACCGTCGGTGATCCAGGTTTCCGCCCCGTCTCCATATAGGGCGATGCCGCATTGTCCCCTGACATCCACAACACCATTGCCTGCCAGCAGTCCCGCTACCGTGTAAGCGCCTACTTCGTCATTCTGGACCAGCGCGGCGCCGTCGAGGGTGAGACCCTGCGCCAGCACACTGTGGTTCACTTCCATCAGGCTGCATTGGAAATGAAGCCCTCGATCCGCACCGCTTTCGCCGCCCAACACCAAAACGAATTCGGCGTTTGCAGGGTCGTTGCTGAAAATGGTCATGTGGACGTTTTCATAGAAATCGTCCCGGCGGGGGGCAAAGGTGACGTCCAGATAGGAGCGGTCGCCCCGGCGGATGCGGTCGCCTCCGGGACGCAGCGCCGCGGTGAAGTCTTGGTCGTCGATGGTGATGCGGTCAATCAGAATATCGCGCCCGCCGTTGTTCAGCAGCGTCCACCGCAGCGTCTTTTGCTGACCGGTAACAACGTAGCCAAAGAAGGGAGCGAAGTTCATGCTGACCATCTCATCGCCAATTTGTATTTCCTTAACTTCTACCTCTTCGAGAGCGATGACGCCGGAGTCTTCCGGATTCAAACCTTCACCAGTCAAGGCGACCACCGATTCACGGTGAGCCGGATCGTTGGAAGTGATGGTGATTTCAGCCTGATATTGCTGAAACTCCTGCGGATCAAAGGTTATCGTTAAATTGGCGGATTCCTCGAAACCAAGATCGAACGACTCCTCGAAGTTGATGCTGAAAACTTCGCTCTCCAGAGCGACGTCTTCTATAGTCAAGGTTTCTTCGCCGGCGTTGGAGACCGTCAGGGTCCGCGTAGCCTGATTGCCAACCAGAACCCCGCCGAAAGCAAAGTTGTTGCGGGAAAGCACGATGGTGGGCGGAACAGACGCTCGGGCAGCTCCCGTCAGATCTATCACAACATCGCCGTCCGGATCGTTGGATACAATGGTGATGGTCGCGTTGTATTCGCCTTCATCTTCTTCCTGTGTGGCGAAGGTTACGGTAAATTCCCTCTCAGCATCGGGATCCAGGTCGAAGGCTTCGTCGAAATTGACCGTGTAATGATCGCCCTCAAGGTTCATGCTTTCAACGCTAAGGACTTCACCGCCGTTGTTGCCGACGGTGAAATGCCAATCCACCGCGCGCCCAGCTCGAATTATGCCGAAGTCGTGCATGTCTTCGGAAATCCAGATGCTCGGCTCAGGCGGAGGAGATTCAGCTACCAGCGTGAGTACGCTCATGTTGTTTGTAACATATATCGCTGGAACCCCGTTGAGTATCCGCCCGACCTGCGCGGGAGCCTCAAGTTCAGCGCTGGCATCCCAAACGCGGAAACCGATGGGTTCGCGATCCTGAAATCCATTGTCTAACTCGCCTTCAGCGCCCATTGCGGTTGGTCCGGAACGACCGTCAGCGGCCACGACATCGCCGCCGGCGCACAGGCCGTCTTCCGTGAAGACGCCGATTTCGTCGCCTTGCACCATTGGTTCACCATCCAGTGTCACGCTCATGACAATGATGCTCATGTTCACGTCCGTGATTTCCCACTGGAAATGCGCGTGCGCTGGCTGGGCTACTGCGATGAAAAGCAGTATGATAAGTAAGACCGACAGCCTACTAATTCGCATTTTTCCTCCTAACGCTTGTAGCTTTCGGATAAAATCAACAGACTAAGCGGCAGCGTTAAATTGAAGTTAAACAGGTTAGGATCCTTCTCTTTTGGTCGAACGCTGCGCTGCTTGTCCTTATTATTTTTTTCAAGTTAAGCTGTTTTGTTTAAGAAGTCAAGCGAAACAAGCTTCCTCTTGCAACTTATTGAATGCTGAACCAAACCTTTTTGAGCTTATTCCGCTACTCTTCGACGCCTTGCTGTCTTCCACAAGCCGGCAGGGCTAATACCCGCATCTGTCGTCTGTGAGCCTCAAATGCTGGCTGCTGTGCCGCCTGGCGGTTACTCGATCGCCACCAGTTTCTGAACCGACCGGCCTCGGCTGGATTGAACCGTCAGCAGATAAATTCCGCTGGTCCAACCATCGGAGGATATAGAGAGATTATGCCATCCGGCCGAGGTTTCCTCCCAGTGTCTCGACCAGACAATCCTTCCCATCAGGTCCACAACCTGCGCCGCTGCCCAGCCGCTTTCCGGAATGCTGAAACGTAAGTTTGTCGCGGCGTTGAAAGGATTGGGATACACTGAAAGCACCGTAAATTCAACTGGTATTTCACTCGTCTTCAATTCAAGGTCCGAAGTCAGGAATCCGTCCGTTTCGTACACCGGCAGCGCCGCGAACTTATGACACTGAACGGGTATGAAACTTCCCTTCTGGCTCAACTGTAAATGCAGCGGCTCGCCCTCAAGGGCGCCGTCCCGCTCGGGTGTGGTGATGTCATCACCGCGGATGATGACTCCGCAAGGCAACGCACTCAGCGCCGATTCGCCCACCACCAGCCCCGCCGGGATGGTCACCTTCAGCCTGGCTTCAGCGCCGCATTGCAGGCCGGGAGCCAAGCCGGTGACGAGCAGGCTCATATCGGATCCGGTCGAGCGAAGCGCTTCGGCGGTGAACGCCAATTCGCCTTCCTGCCCGTTCTGATAGATTAATTCCGCGTCGGTGGTCAGCTTCAGTTTATACCCCTTTCCCGGCTGCATGTTTCCCAAGCCGAAGTAACCGTAAGGCGGCGTCATAAAATTCCCGAATCCGTCCTTGGCGATGATTATTACGTCAAGTATGGCAGCCAGAGCAATCCGGCTGTCAACCGGCTCGCTCAGTAAATAGCTTATGGTGTTCCAACCGCGCAGCAGGGGGATGGGGGTGTCAGGAGGCACTTTTTCACCCACAACGAGGAAGGCTTCGGCTTGGGTAACGTTTATCATGTAACCGGTCAGGACATTCCAATCGTTCAAGCCGTTATAGTTCTGGCCCGGCCACCAGAAACGCCCCGTGCCGTCTTTTACCAGCACCAAATGCCGCCGCTCGTTGATGGGTCCTAGCACCTCGTCCACCCGGCGATCGTCAGGCTGTATGTATATAGAAGAGAGATTCCAGCCGGCAGCCAGCGCCACATCCTGCGCATCCGGCAGGTCGATGTACAAATTATAGAGCGACCAACCGCCAACCTGCGCCCCGGGCGCGCCGTCAAGCAACTCGGCTTCCGGTTCCCACTCCTGATTCAACTCCGGTATCCAGATGCGGAACGCAAATCGGTCTCCCTGCTGGAAGGCGTTTTCGTTTATATAGACGGGAAATCTTCCGGGCGCCATCACCCATCGCAGCACTCCACCAACCTGCCCCCGAGGTGTGAACACCGCAACCTCGCTGCCAACGGATATAGGGAACCCTTCAAAGACCGCTGATTCTATCTCCATATTGTGAAAATCATCGCCGACAGGCGGCTCCTCAAAATGCCGAAATCCTTCGATTATTTCAGCGGTGAAGGGGATGGTTAAAATGGCGGCATTAAAAGCGTGGACAGCTATCTCGCCGTTATAGACGTCGTCCTGTCTGGCTTCGAGCGGCACGGTGACAGACAGGGTCAGATCCTGTTCTCCACCGGATTCGAGCACTCCCGCGCTGGGCTCGACGTGCAGCCAGCCGAGTCGCGGGCCCAGCTCCAGACCGATCAGGTTCTGCTGAGTGTCGGGATCTCCGGTGACGGCTCCCAGCAGCCAGAAGTCCGCATCCCAGGCGCCGGTGATAAAGCAGCCAGTGGGAGAACCTTCGAGTTCATGAACCAACTCAATGACGCCTTCGACCGGATCCGCCCGATATATGCCGGTATGACCATCCGGTTCAAGGTTCAGCGCGTAGAGTGTGAATCCGTCCGGAGCTTCCGGAAAACACGCCATTCCATACACGCCCCGCAGCCCGTGCCCGTTCCAATTGCGGACCACCTGACCTTGGCGGTTGACCAGATACCAGGGGCTGTCCCACTCGGCAATCCAAAAGCCGTCAGTCTCCGAGTCATATGCGATGGCTCGGTTGACGGTCGGAGGAGCGCCGGCCTGCGTGGTAACCAGCTCTCCGATGCGATTGAAGCCGTAGATCTGGCGGTCCTGAGAGCCGTACAACAACTCACCGTCCCAAGCCAAATCCCGCAAACCCCAACCCACTATGTCCACCGGCTGGCGGAAGGTCTGCCGCAGGCTGCCCTGCCAGTCAAGGACAGAGATGAGCGCCCCGTTTACAGGGTCAGCGGAGGAAATGTAGAAGTAATCCTCCGCGTACTCGGCGCCCATGATGCGTCGCTGCCCCGTCTGCTGCGTCAGATCCCACTCGAACTTGCGGTCCCAGGGCTCATCCCGATAGGGCGAAGCCGCGGCGCTGACGCCGCGAACGTCCCGTTCGCGCCCGTCCGGATTATTGAGCGCGCCCGGATGAGAGAGCAGGCGCACCGAGAACGGGATTTCGGCGTTGGTGCGGTTGAGCAGCGTAAAATCGGTTTCCAAATGGTCTTGACCGCCCAAGACGAACTGAAGCTGAGCCGGATCCGCGGCGATTCGCGCCTGAATCAGTATTAGGTCTTGCTGAACAACGCCGCCGGGGGGCATATTCAAGTTATATACTGAAGGACGAAAACCGGCTTTTGACACTCGAATCTCATTAGCGCCGGGCAGGACGCCGGTCAGGGTGTAGTTGCCGTTGCGGTCGCTTTTCACAGTCTGACGGCCGTCGGTTAAATAAGCGTCAGACACCCTCGCTTGGTCTTGGTTGTACACCGTGCCGGTCAGAGTGCCATAGGCTGGTGCGGTGCAGCCCCAGAAAGCCAGGTCATCGAGATACCAACCAGCGTAGTTGTTCATGGAAGCATCGCTCGCGAACAGCCATTTCAATCGGATGCTGCGGCCTTGGTACTCGGAAAGATTGACTGTCGCCATCACCCAGCCTGGAGTGCGTCCCGTGTAACCGGGGGTGTTGCCCAAAGCCACGACCGTTTGGTCGGGATACCCGCCGACCGGTTCGACCAGTCTCCAGGGACCGTTGTTCTGGCTGATTAGGATCTGCCCGCCATCCCGCCCGTTTTCCATATCATAGAATTGGTAGAAATCCAGCCGGGCGGTATTGGTCTCGACGTTGAATTCGGTATTGGTCGTGATTGACCACTGGACGTCATTCGGATAATGCCCGACAGTGGGAGCTGTTACCCAATAGGTGGTGTCTGAATGCGGAGGAACGGCGGTGCGCCAAGTCGCCTGCGTCCGCGTCCAGCCGCCGTTCACCGGATCCGCGATGAACAGCCTGTCAACGCCCTCAAACTTGTGAATGTGCGCCGTGCCGATGGGAACTGTGTACATCACCCACGTTGAGTAATTCGGCACCTCGTCAAAGGCTGCTATCCGCAATTGGTACCAGCCTTCCTGCCCCGCCTCGATGCGGCCGTTCCAGCTTCGCGCCTGCGGCTCGGCGATGTGGGCGATTCGCTGGTCATT
Source organism: uncultured bacterium (assembly GCA_964497555.1). Classification (GTDB taxonomy): domain Bacteria; phylum Electryoneota; class AABM5-125-24; order Hatepunaeales; family Hatepunaeaceae; genus CAZCEM01. The sequence goes on along the minus strand of CAZCEM010000019.1, from coordinate 3,377 downwards.
GAGATAGATATCACAGCCGCTGTAGTCAACGCATTGGCTGCCGTCTGCGTTGAGCAGGGGCGGATTCCAACTGATAGCGTATTCGAGGTTGTTGGATTGCAGCGAAACGCCGGTAACGGCGCCAGGGGCGATATTGGCGCGGCCGACCGCCTCGTAGCCTTAAAACGGCTCCTCGTGACCGGCATAGTAAGTGCGGACGTAATAGATATGCTCCTGGTTCTCATGGTCGGATCCGACCACGTGGTCCCAATTGAAAACGCCGCCGCCCAGCAGATTCTCAAAAGCCGGCTGACCGTCTATCAGGACCTGAAATCCTAATCGCTCGTCGCGCTGAGGCGGCATCATCAAGCCGTAGAGCGACTGCCAGTCTATTTGAAAGTCCGGCAGAGGCTGAGGCGGCGAGACCGCTCCCATGAGAACCGGCTGAGGAACATCATCGAGGCTGTTAGAGACCGCCACTCGCCGGACGTCCCGCGGCTGGGGGTGAATCCGCAGATTCCGCTCCTGCTGATGAGACCAAATCGAAGCCTGGATTATCAAGTCGCCGGGGAGGTCGAACTCCCGCCAGCCGCCGTCGAAATTGGCGAAGCAGGTGCCAGGGTGGTCGTCTTCGTCGTCCAGCGCCACCGCTTCATAGCCCCATCCCGCTGGATCCTGGCTCCAACCCACATAGAAAGGACCTTCAATAAAGCGCACATTAGAAACGGCTGACGAATCCCAGCCAGCGTTCTGACCGCGCAGGGCGCGGGTCATGGTTCGCTGAAACAGCAAATTGCCGGGCAGTCCGGTCTCCGGATTCTCATCATAAACATAAAAAATAAAATTATCCATAGCAGCGTCGGGCCAGGCATTCACATAGCCGAAATCGCCCGGAAAGCCAAGCGTATAGGCTGTTACCTGCAAGATGTCATAGACGTCCTCAGGTTCGAACCGTACCGCTAAAATGTCATCACGGTCGCGCAGATACACACCATTCGCGATGACTCGGTTGTGGTAAGCCATCACCTGCCGCGTTCCTCCCGCTCCCGGCGGCAGCCACAGCAACTGCACCCGGTTGTCATGACTCCCGTCGGCTTGCAGCGCGATTACGCCAAAACGGTCGTCGAGGGTGAAATTGACCTCCACCGGATTCTCAGCGGTTACTTCGACGTCTTCGACGGTCTGCCGGCCCCAGTTTGCCAGAAAGGCACTCACATTATAGATTCCGGTCTGAAGAATCTGCTCATAGTAACCGTCAACGTTGGTTCGTGTTGAACGGATGTTGTTCACCTGACCAACGGGAATAAAGGAAACATCGACGTTTTCCAGCGGGATCGGCTGTCCTTGCTCGTTTTCATAGATTGAGACTACCTCACCGCAAACGGTGCCCGTCTCAATGGGGCCGAGATGAACCTCGATCTGCCTTGCTTCATCGGGAGCGAGATCAAATGGTTCGCTGACAAAGGGATTGTAATCAACCAGCTCAACGCGCAGCCGGTATCGACCCGGCGCCAGACGCGGATAGGTGAAGACGCCGTCGGCATTCGGACGGATTCTGGGAATCTCGTTCAGATAGCAATAGGCCCGGTTGACCAAGCCTGCGCCGCCGTCCAGTATTAACTGCCCCCTCAGCGAAGCCGCACCGCCCTGCACCGTGACCTCGCAGAGAACGGATTCCGCGGTGCGCGCCATCTCGTCCACCACATACGCCACCGCGCTCATGGTGGTGTCGAAAGCCGCTGCCGCGTTGAAAGCCACCGTCAGATTGGCTTGGCTTTGAGCCTCGAGGTCGCCGTGATGGGGGGAAATCGTCAGCCACCCGCCCCGAGGAAACAATTCGTATAGTTTCAGAACATCGTCCCCGTCCCCGTGTCCTTGAATCACTACACCCAAGACGTAAGTATGGGTGTCGTACAGGTAAGTGACAAAGGCGCCGCCGGCGAAACCTTCATCCACATTGGCAGTAGTCATCTGACGGATGAGCTGCCGAGTCGTGGGATTGAAACGATACAGCGCTGCGCCGCCGTTCTCAGACTCTTGATTGTGAATATAAAGGCAAGCCCCGTCCGGATCCGAAGGATTCCACGCCATGCCCGAAATCCCCCGCAAGCCGTGGAAGGAATAGGAGTCCTTTATAGCGCCGGTTTGATCCACCTTATAGATAGGCTCATCCCAATTGCCCACCCAGAATGTATTCTCACCGGGCACTGCGGCAATGGCGCGGTCTATCTCCAGCGGCGCGCCGCGGAAGTTGCCAATCAGCCCGCCGGTCAAGGGATTCACGCGGTTGATGCGGTCATTGTACGCTCCATATACCCGGTTCTCCTGCGGGAGGTAGGCAAGGTCGCGCAAGCCCCAGCCGCTGGTAAAAGTCAGCCTGGCTGAGCGGAGATAGTTCCCGTCGCGGTCAAATATGTAAAAATGACAGGTATCCCTGTCAAAATCACCCGCGCTGACTATGAACTTATAAGTAAGCGGATCAAGATCTCGAACGAATTCCGCGCCATAGCAGAACCTGTCGCCAGTGGCTGCCGTGAGGTTGACGGTCTTAATCAGCTCCCACGGCTGGTCGCGGCGGGGAAAATCCGGAAGGTGCTGGAGGTCGTCCAGATTCAGATTGGCGTTTCGGCCCGTGAAGTAATCGATGAAAATCCGATAGCTGGTCGGCGAGTCGCCCTGATTTGAAATGGTCAGCCCATTTTCCACTCGATCCCCGTAAGCCATCTCGCCCTCGATGATCTCCTCCGGATCAACCGCCAAGTCGCTGTCCCATCGGACGAGAAAGACTTCAAGAACTGTTTCCTGCCCCTCCTGAACCTGCGAGTCATCCTCTCCGTCGATGTATCCCGCCTTGGAGATAACCACGTGATAATTTCCGATGGGCACATTGTCGAACAGCGCCTGACCAGCTTGGAAATGACCGGCGGGGAAGGTCGTTTTCTCCCCGAAGTCCTCCACAACTACCAACGCCCCGCCAATCGGGTCTTCAGTCTCGTCGTCCAGAACCCTCACCCGCAGAGAACCGACCTGAGGCAGGTCGATTCGCATGTCGTCAACATACCAGCCGTCAAATTCCTCGAAGTTTGTCTCATCGGATGCAAAAACCAGCTTTAACTGCACGCGATTGCCGGCATAGGGCGTGAGGTTGAACGTCACCCGCTGCCAACCTTCGATGGCGCCGCTGAAGCCCGCTGACGAATTCAGCGCAAAGATCCTCGCCGCCGGGTAGCCTCCCACCGGTGCCAGAACCTCCCACCGCTGTCCGTCGGTGGAAATATGCACCTGACCGCCGTCCCAGCCGTTCTCTGCGTCGTAATGATGGTTAAAACTCCATTGAATCGGATTGCCGCCCGGATCAAACTCCTCCAGATCCACCGTCGGCAGCGCCAGCGTGAAAT